>JAGOCE010000076.1 GCA_017998915.1 Candidatus Ozemibacteraceae bacterium | reverse complement strand
CTTCGGCAACGAGGATCTCGAAGCCGAGAAGGCCGACAACCGCGAACTGCGAATGTCTCACCAGCTTAACGACAACTGGGGGTTGAATATCGCCCGCTTCACTTCCGATATCGACAACAAGATCACCTCGATCGTTGCGGCGGCCGACGCCAATGTTCCGGGTGTCGGAGCCGTGAAGAAGAAAGATTCCTATTATATCAACATCGATGAAGCCGAGATCAACGGCTGGGAACTCGGCCTCAACGGGAAGTTCAACGAGACGGTTGACGGCTGGCTAAGCTATACCCGCCTGGATAAGGCGGAAGACACGAAGAACGACCTGCGGCTCGTTTCCAAACCGGGGTTCCGCATGACGGGCGGCATCCTGTTTCATCGGAACAAGAACAGCGGCATGCTGAGTATCGAGCACCAAGGCAAGATTCCGGCGACCCAGACCCTGGACTCCGCCGGGAAAGCGACGCTGTATGAAGGCGTCGATGCCTCGACCTGCCTCAATCTCACTCTTCGCCGCCGGGTGACAGACGATTGTTCCCTCTATCTGAGCGTCGAAAACCTCGCGGACAAGGACGACATCGTTCTGAGCCAGGCATCAGACTCGAAGAACAAGACCGGCCTGCTCATGGACCCGATTCATTACATGAGCGGCAGGAAGACGCTTCTGGGCATGGAATTGGGGTTCTGAGCCCTTCGCGGCAACTGCCGCCGCATGCAGAAACCCCCGGGGCGGTTCATTGCCCCGGGGGTTTCTGCGTTCGTGTCGGATCAGCCTTCGGGCTTGGTGCCGTATTTGAAGGGGATGACCCGGAAGGCGCCTTCGGGGGCCTTCTCGTAATCAACCTGGCCGAGCCAGACGCTTTCGGCGTCGAGCGGCTCGAGATACCGGTTCATGACGATCGGCAGTTTGATGTCGATGATGGCGACCAACTTGCCATCGAGCGTGCAACGGGCCATCTTCAGCGCCTGGAGGGGGGCGTTATCGGGCGAGTAGGTGATGATCGCCTCGCCGGCCGGCGTGATGAACCAGAGTTCTGAATTCGTGTGCGGGGGAAGATCGAGAACCGTGTTCGACATGGGCTTTCCATCGAAGGTTTCGGCGACCAGATGGACGCGCTTCTCCTGATCGTTCCATTCGAGATGGTATAGATTTTCATCCTTGTCGAGGCAGAGTCCCGACCACTGCCAGGGCAGTTCGCGGACGACCTTTCCTTCGGGGTCGAAAACGATGATCCGCTGGCGACCCTTGTCGGTGACGTAGACCCGTCCCGACACGCCGGCTTCGATGCGGGCGATCTGGGCGAATTTGCCGGGCTCGTTTCCGGGGGCGCCGAACGTCTTTTGCTTCGTGCCGTCCGTTCCGTACAGAACAACCTGCTGTTCCATGCCGTCGGCGACCCAGACGCCCGACACGGTGCCGGCCGCGTCACGCACGAGGGCTATATCCTCGAGGACCGCATTTTTCGAGGTCTTCTGGGTGACGATCGTGGCGAGAACCTTGCCCGCGGCATCGACCCGGTATACCCGGCCTGCCACGGTGTCGGCCACCCAGAACTCCGAGCCGGCGTTCCGGAATGAGAGCGGGCCCCAGGGATGAGGCTCTTCGGCGCCGGGGTTGTTCTTGTAGTTGAGATAGGCAACCTTGCCGGGCTCGTCCCCGAAGGGCAGTGCAAGCTCGGTCTGACCGAAGGCAGGCAGAGCGACCAGGGCAGCGAACATCAGAGCGATGAACTGACGCATAGTTTTTTTATACTCCTGAATATAAGAAGAGGTCAGACCTTGCGGAGAACGTGGCTGAGGGTCATCGCGTTGGCGGCGCACAGCCGAGGCATTCTCTGCGAGCTGGAGTTGTTCATGACCTGGACGTTGTTCCCGCTCTCGACGGCAATGCCGATGTGCGTGTCGGGATCCATCACGCCGTCGCCGGTGGAGTCGTAGGTTTTCCAGGTGATGACATCGCCGGCACGGTAGGGCGGAACCTGCACGTATTTCCAGCCCTTGCTCACCAGGTCGTTCATGACACCGTGGCAGTTGAGCACGATCCTGCTCATGACGCCGGCGTTCTTGAGAGCCGTGGAAACAACCTGGGCGCAGCCAAGCCTGCCGCCGTTCGTCAGCGGATCATACGGGAAGTTGCGCATGCCGACGAGGGCTCGCGCCGCATTCACAATGCGGGTCTGCAAATCGCCGGTCGGCGGAGCAGCGCTGGCGCTCGAACTCGAGCTGGATGAGGAACTTCCGCCCGCGCGCGTTCCGTCGATGATGGGGCCGGCGTAATCGGACGGGAAGACGACCGGCACCTGGCCAGCAGGCTGTTTCGCAGTCGAGATGTAGTTCTGGTGGACGTAGGCGGTACCGCCGCCGTAGGAGATCTTGTACCAGGGGTCCTGCTTGCCGATGATCTTGACCTTCTCGCCATTGGTCAGGCCGCCGATGATCGAGCCCCACGGGCCGCTCCGAACGTTCAGGCTGGAGTTGACCTCGACGGTCCCCTCTTCGCCTTCAACGGTAGACTCGCCACCCTTGATCTGCCCCTCGAGCTTCTTGATCAGCTCTTCATACTGCTTCACGAGAGCTTCGAGGCTGGCGATGGTTTTTTCCATCTGGGCGGTGGTCTTTCCGGAACCGCCCGCGCCAGTTGCAGCCGGCTGAGCGGAATCGGAGATTTCATGATTCTCCAGCGTCGACTGCGGGCTCTGCGCATACACCTGCACAGGGCCGGCCGCGCAGACGATCACGGCCAATGCAAGAAGAAGCAGAACAGCGGATGAACTCTTCATAGTGCCCCTCCAGTTCGAATTTCCATACCCTATCTTTCCCGAATTTCTGCCAAAGTTACAAAAAAAAGCGATGCGGATCAGCGCAGGAACACCCCGTCTGAACCGATTTTCCCAGGGCCGTCGAGAACATAGATGCCTGCCGAGTTGGCTTTCACGTCGAACACCAGGCTGCCGCCCTCGACCTTCACCGTGTTCCCCGTGACGGCGTCACGATAGAGGCCGTTTCGGATGCCGACGACGGTGATGTGCTGGTCACTTCCGGCGGCCAGGCCGACGACGACGTAACTCTTCCCGTTGTTCCAGTCTCGCACGAAGCTCATGCCCGAGCCCCATTCACGGATGAGGCTCATCGGGGCCTTCTGCAGGGCGGGAACGGCGCGCCGGATGACGTTCAGTCGCTGGATGTGCGTCCAGAGGGGGTGCGCGCGGGTCTTCGCGACGGCGTCGGGAGCCAGATGGTCGCCGAAATAGGCCCGGCCGGTCTGGTCGAGAGTATCGTCGTTTCCGCAGATGTCCTGGGGAAGCCCTTTCTGGAATGCGATCTCCTCGCCGTAATAGAGGCACGGGATGCCTCGGATCGTCCAGAGCAGGTTGTAGGCGACGGCCGCCATCCAGTCATCCCCCTTGAAACGATATTTGAAATCGTTGTCGGGTCCGACGTCGTGGTTCTGCAGGAAGGTGACCAGCTTCGTGGCGTCACCGTAGACCCAGTCCATCGACAGCACCTGCTCGATGCCGCCGAGAGAGCCGCGGCTGAGGTTGTCGCGAAACGTCGAGAACAGCGAGAAGTCGAGCACCGAAAAACCCGAGTCGGGGCCCGAATTCGGATCGCGACGGTCGTTTCCGAGACGGGTGTACCACCAGGGCCTGATGTCGGACGGCCCATTGTCGCCGCCGAGATCGCCCCAGCCGTGGCCCTTCACCAAGTTCTCGCCGAACACGAACAGGCCGGGCTTGTGCGTCTTCCAGGCGTTGACGTATGTGAGCAGATCGCTCCGCTCGACGTGCTTGACGGTATCGAGCCGGATCGCGTCGACGCCGAGGTCGAGCCAGTGGAAGATGGCCGAGTTGAGGTATTCGCGGACGTTCGCGCGCTCGGTTGCCAAGTCGAGGCAGTCGCCGGCCATGTGCTTCGTCTGCAGGGAACCGGGGCTCTCCCAGTCGCCGCCTGCCATGAAGCCGTTCTGATGGTACCAGGCAGGGTCGAGCCCACTCACGTCGGTGCCAAAGAACCGGTTGGGATCGCACTTCTCAGTGGGAAGCATGGTACCCGTGACCGGATCTTTCAGCGGCACCATGCCTTCGGGGTCACTCGTCTGGCGCTCGCGGAACCAGTCGGGGGCGAGCGGGTTGTCGTTGTCCTCGCGCCACTGCGATGTATAGTTACCAAGATTCCCAACGTAGGGCCACTCGAACGAGACGCCAGCCTTGCGGAAATACTTGATCGGCAGGCGGTCGATCCAGACCTTGCCCCGAATACCATAGTTAGACGAATGGTTGATCACCACGTCCTGGATCACCTTGATGCCTCGGGCATGGCATGCCTTGATCACGTCGGCGTAGGTCGCTCCGGGCGACTCGAGGCGCGGGTCGACGCGGGTCCAGTCGTAGGCGTGGTAGCCGTGGTAATCGAGGCCGCTGCGGTTTTCGACCGGTGGGGTAATCCAGATGGCGGTGAAGCCCAGGTCTCGGATGTAATCGAGTTGTTCGATCAGCCCCTTGAAATCGCCGCGCCAGTGGGGATCGCCCTTTTTGACGCGATCGCGACAGTAGAAGTCGTTCGCCGCGTCGCCGTTGTAGAACCGGGTCGTGATGAGGAAGTAGATGGTCTCCTCACGAAAGTCCATCCCGGTCGGCGAAGGAGCGGGAGGCGCCGGCGGTTCAGGCGCGGGGGGGATCGGGGGCTCGGGATTCGGCGCCGGCGGCTCACCAGCGGAGTCGCGCACCAGTTCATACTCTCCCGTGGACGGATCGAAGGAAAAGATGAATTTGCCCGACTTGTCGATGCGGACCAGGATGTTCCCGGCGCCGCGAACGGCTTTCCCCTTCTGCGGAAGATCGGCCTTCTCGGCGTCGTCGCCCCAGTTCAGCGCCCAGGTCTTGTCGGCACAGAACTTGTATTCGACGGCCCCGGCATGGAGGAACATCTTCGTCTCCCAGTGGTCGCCCTTCACCGTCATCTCCCCGCCCGCAGCGGCCGGGTCCCAGTTGTTGAAGGTCCCGGCGACGGAAAGCATTTTCCACGCTTCGGCCCAAGACGTCGAACAGACAGTCACCAGGAGACATGCAGCTATAATAATCCTTCTCATATATATTCTCAATTCTCCTTCGCGTCGCGCGGGCACGATGCGGCCGTCATCGCCCCTTTTCAGAGGGCTGCCGGATCGAATCCATGTATTCCTTCGCGGAAGTTTTCTGGCTCTGGAAAAAGGCGCTCATTTCCTTGTCGAGCGCGGCACCGTCCATCGTTGAATCAGCCAGCATTCTGTCGAGAAACGCCATGTTCTCGGCATGCTTCTGCGCGAAAAACGCCTTGATCTTGACATTCTGACCCTCCATCCGCTGCTTCATCATCTCTCTGCGACCCTGAGCGGCGCTATCATTCGATGTTCCCTGCTTGGCCAGGAAGGCTTCCCACTCGGCAGTCATCTGCTCCCGGAACGCGCAGTTTTTCTCATACTGTTCCGTCTTGAACGTGCGAACGGCCGCGATTTTTTCGGCTTTCGGCTTTCTGGTGAGGGTGGCCATGAATGCCTTCCCATCACTATTTTCCGTTTCCTGAAACGTCTGAGATTTCTGGCGCTGCGCAGCCATGAACTCCTGCACCGCCGGATTCCGTCCCGGCCCGCTCTGTTGCGCGAACGAACACGAACTCACCAGCAGCAGCATTGCCCAAAGCACGGTGTGGATTCCATTTCTGTTCACTTTCGCCCTCCTCATGGCCAGCCTTCGATACCAAAATCCCGCATCATGATATCACGGGCAGGGAGATGCATCTCTGGCCATCGTCGTCGAAGCTTTCGGTCGAAATTGACATTCCCGCATTCCCGGAATACAAAGAATAATGCAACGGTATATGCAGCCAGGGATTTGTATCCGCATGGCTGGCAGCGACCGAAGAATAAGATGAGGATGGGGAATGGTAGTGAGCAACGATTTCACGAATTTCGAACCGGGGGAGCCCGTTTTTTTCCAGGGAGAGGTCAGACAGGAATTTTACGGACTGGCCCAGGGCCGGTTCGCCAAGGTAAAGCTCACCGACCTGGATCCCGGGATTCCCTTGGCACAAAGGCTTGCGAGCGCGATTCTGCTCGAGGTTTTCGATCAGCCGGGACAGATCTTCGGCGAGATCGATGCGCTGTTGAAGAAACCTCACGAGTTTTCCGTCTTCGCCCTCGAGCCGTCTGAAGCGACGTCGATCCCCATCTCCGGGGAACCGCTCCGGAAGGTGATGGCCAGCCAACCGGAGATCGGCATCAAGACATGCATTTCACTGGCCCGCACCCTGAGGAAAACGATTGAGCGTCTCGGGAGGCTCGCCCGGATCGAGGACGATCTTCGTCGGCTCCATTCGCTGTCAGCTCAGGCCCTCATCTCGGTCACGAATGAAATCAGGCAGATCAGCACCGGCACGTTTTCAGCGATCGCGGCCATTCTCGAGTTCGTCCGCACCCACAAGGCATACGGCCTCGCGCCTGATATCGCATCGAAGACATGGCTGTCGAGACCGGCGCCGTCGGTCTCCAACGCGGTCATCCAGGGTCCGGACCTCACGCTCGGGGCGCAGACGTTCGGCACCGGCACATTCCTCTGCCGGAAAGGCCTTCCCGGTAGCCGACTGTTCATCCTGACCGACGGTGCGGTCGATGTCGTCCTCGATAACGACCACCGGATCCGGATCGACCGCCCCGGAAGCATCATCGGGGAGATCGCCGCGCTCGAGCATCTCGACGGCAGGGAGCAGGAGATCCTCCGAACAGCCAATGTCGTGTGCCTCACGCCGGTTTCCGCGATCGTCATCGAGCAGGAGCAGATCCGCACCTTCTTCGGTTCGCACCCCGATCTTCTGGCCGGGATGATGTTCGGCCTCGTCAGCCGCACGAACGAGACGCTGAAGCTCGTTTCCGGCCTCTGCGGCACGATCCGCCGGTTCCTGTTCAACGAACTCGGGACCTTCCTCGAGGCGCATCACGGCATCGCTTCCAGGCTCGAATCCCTTCGCAGACAGAATCCGGCACTGGAAGGTCCTTTCCATTCCTGCGCCCATCAATCGAGGGAAATATACAACGCTTTTTCCGCCGCCGTCGCCCAGATCGAGAAGTCCCGACCGTTTGATTGACCACCCAGAGGAAATAGCTTAGAATGGTGCGTCCCGCCAGGACGCAGCAATATATCATTTACTTTACAAATGGCAAGCACAGACAACCCGAATTCAGGGGAGGAACGCATGCGCAACCCGGGTGACGTGATTCGAGAACGGTATAAGATCATCCAGTTCATCGGCGAGGGGCGGCACGGCGCGATCTACAAGGCCCATGACACGACGGCCGGCCGGGACGTCTCGCTGAAGATCCTCGACGGTCCGGCAAGCGCCAATATCGACACCGTGAAGCGGTTCATCAAAGAGGGAGAAGTCCTGGCAGCGCTGCGGCATCCGGCCATCGCCCGTATCTACTCGCTCGAGAAGGAGGGCAACCTTCCCTTCATCATCACCGAGTTCATCGACGGCCGGTCGATGGCCGCCATGAAGGATGAGCTGCGCCGCGATCTTCCCGCTCTCTTCCGGGCGTTCCAGCAACTCCTCGAGGGGGTTGAGGAGTGCCACAATCGTATGGTCATCCACCGAGATCTCAAGCCATCCAACCTGCTGATCGGGAACGACGGCCAGCTCAAGATCGTCGATTTCGGACTCGCCAAGACGCGCGAGAAGCTGACCAAGCCCGGCGTTCTTCTCGGCACCCCGGCCTACATGTCGCCCGAACAGTGCCAGGGGCTTGCCCTGAGCGAGGCCTCCGATGTTTACGCGATTGGCATCATCTTCTGGGAATTTCTGACCGGCAAGGTACCGTTCGAGTTCGACGAGTCCAGCCCCGGCGACAACGTGACCAAGCTTCTCCAGCACGTGACCGCGCCCCTTCCGGCCGAACGGTTCGATGCCGTACCCCGGTTCGCGCCACTACGGGAAACCGTCTTCGGCATGCTCGACAAGACCCCGCGCATGCGGCCGTCCATCCGCCGCATCATGGCTGACCTCAAGGCCGTCACCCCCCAGATTCTCGGCGCCTGAAGCCCTGGGGGCTATACAGGGCGTGGATTTTCCATTAAGATAGGCCGCATGAACGATCGCCGCATTTTCACGCTGATGTTTCCCGTTCTGCTCGTTACCGTCTGCCTCATCACGACCCTTTTTTCGACGGGATGCGACGACCAGGGAACGCCGGTCTCCTCCGGAACGACCGGTGGCACGCCGTGGTTTTATCCGACCATCGCGAGCCTCACCGTGTCCGGCAACTCGATCGACCAGGCCGAGGGAGGCATCCTGACGCTTTCCTGTGCCTGGGTCACCGCGACGCCCATCGCGGCAGCAACCGGGGTCGTCGCACTTGCCAGCACGGTCGCCAATCCGGGGCCGACGGGTATCGTCAGCTCCGGCACGGCATCCGCAAGCTTCAGAGCGTCGGTGCATGGTGCGGGCTTTTTCGACGAGTTCGCCACGCCGCTCGAGATCCCCACCAGCATTGGGGAGGCATCAACCGAAGGGATCTGGCAGGTCCAGCTCCCCTTCCCCGTCGCGACCGTGGCCAGCGCAACAATAGGTAAACATCAGATGCTGATCTGGATGCTCATCGATGGGTACAAAACCAACAGCCTCGCGTTCGAACTGGAGATCAAGTGACGGGCTGACCGCCCTGTCGCTGCGACGTCGCACCCTCCTCCCGTTGTTGCGGGAATCCGCACTGCATGTGCATTCTGTTTTCTGGCATGACGTTTGCAATTCACGATGTTCGAATCATTCTGATACCCAAGGAGTCGCACCATGAACGTCTGGCACTTCATGAACGAAGACATGGAACAGCTCGGCGAGCAGCTGAACGAGCTTACCCACGCCGTCCAGGGCCGCACGCTTCCCGGCGTCGCGTGGAAAAGCCGCATGGCACGGGTATTTCCGCAGATATCGCTGTCGCAGACGGATGACGCGTATCTCATCGAGGCGCCGGTTCCCGGCGTCGAACCGGGCGATCTCAACGTCCAGGTGACGGGAAACGTCCTGACGCTTTCCGGCAGGCGGTCCGTGCCGGAGGTCGATGCGTCCGCCTTCCATCGGCGCGAGCGCCGCAACGGGAAGTTCAGCCGCATGTTCGAACTGCCCGCCCTCATCGACGCGGCGGCGGTCAAGGCCGAGATCAGGGACGGCGTCCTGCACCTCACCCTGCCGAAAGCTCCCGAAGCCCGCCCCCGAAAGATCGACGTGAAGATCGGCTGACGCCACGGATTCTCACCTGAAATATTCAGGTATACAATATTCAGTCACATATTCCCGGAGGAGCCTCAATGTCTACTGCCCAGACCTACGAATTCAAGACCGAAGCCAGGCAACTGCTCGATTTGATGATCCACTCGGTGTATTCGCACCGCGAGATATTCCTGCGCGAGCTCATTTCGAACGCATCCGACGCGCTCGACAAGTTGCGTTTCGAGGCGCTCACGAAGGACGCGCTCCGCGGCCTGACCGAGGATTTGCACATCCGCATCGAGCCCGACAAGGAAAAGAACACACTCACCATCCACGACACCGGGGTTGGCATGAACCGCGACGAGCTGGTCGAGTATCTGGGCACGATCGCCCGTTCCGGCACGAAGGAGTTTCTCCGGATGGCGCAGGAAGCGAAGGACAAGGCGCTTCCCCCCGAGCTGATCGGCCAGTTCGGCGTCGGCTTCTACTCGAGCTTCATGGTTGCCGACCGCGTCACCGTCGTCAGCCGCAAGGCGGGCGAAGAGAGGGCCTGGCGCTGGGAATCGACCGGCGACGGCACCTACAGCATCGACGAGGCTTCCCGTGACCACCAGGGCACCTCGGTCACCCTGCACCTGAAAGTCGAGAACAAGGACGAGAAGGCCGGTGAGGACGACGAGCATCACGAGGTCCAGGACTTCACCACCGAGTGGACGATCCGGGACATCGTGCGAAAATACTCCGACTTCGTCTCCTACCCCATCAGGATGCGCGTCGAACGCCACAAACGTGTCGGCGAGGGCAAGGACGCGAAGGATGAGACCACCATCGAGGACGCGACGCTCAACTCGATGAAGGCGATCTGGATGCGGCCCGAGAAAGAGATCACCGAGGACGAGCACAAGGAGTTCTACAAACACCTGAGCCGCGACTGGAACGACCCGCTCAAGTGGGTCATGTTCAAAGCCGAAGGCACGACGAACGAGTTCCGCTCACTGTTGTATATCCCGACCAAGGCCGGCCACGACATCTACATGCCCGATGCCGAACGCGGCGTGAACCTGTATATCAAGCGCGTCTTCATCATGCACGACTGCAAGGACCTCGTGCCCGAGTATCTGCGTTTCGTGCGCGGCGTCGTCGACGCCGAGGATCTGCCTCTGAATATATCTCGCGAAATACTTCAGCATGACCGGCGCATCACCGGCATCCGCAAGACGATCACCCGCAAGGTACTCGACGCGTTCAAGACAATGCGCACCGACCAGCGCGACAAATTCCTCGAGTTCTGGAAGGAGTTCGGCCGCGTGGTGAAGGAAGGTCTGTTCAAGGTCCCCGAGGACCGCGACCGGCTGTTCGACGCCTGCCTCTTCCAGAGCACCTTCTCGCCGAGCGACTGGTTCACGATGGAGGAATACGTGGGCCGCATGAAGCCCGAACAGAAAAGCATCTACTATTTAACGGGCGAGACACGCGCGATGGCCGAGTCTTCTCCGCATCTCGAGGCGTTCCGGGCCAAGGGCTACGAAGTACTGCTGCTCAGCGACCCGGTCGACGAGGTGTGGGTCCAGTTCGTGCACGAGTACAAGGGGAAGACGTTCCAGTCGGCCGCCAAGGGCGTCGCCGAGCTGGGCAGCGAGGAGGAACGCAAGAAGGAAGAGGAAACCCGCAAGGAGAAAGAGACGGCCTGGAAACCGCTTCTCGAGACCCTGCAGGGCAAGCTCTCCGAGCACGTGAAGGAAGTGCGTCTCTCGAGCCGCCTCACCACCTCTCCCGCCTGCATCGTCGGCAACGAGTATGACATGACGTCGCAGCTCGAAGCCCTGCTGAAGGCCACCGGCAAGGATGTCCCGTCCGTGAAGCGCATTCTCGAGCTGAACGCCACCCACCCGCTCCTCGAAAAACTCAACGGTATCTACGCGACCGACAAGAACGACAGCCGCATCGCCGACTACGCCGAACTTCTCTACGGCCAGGCCCTGCTCGCCGAGGGCGGCAAGCTCCCCGACCCTGCCGGCTTCAGCCGCCGCGTCGCCGAATTGATGGTCAAAGCCCTATCGTAATCTTTCTTTCCCTGAGGTCTGACCGGGGCCGTCCCATCGGACGGCCCCGGTTCGATTTTTTCCAGAGAATCCCCCCTGCGGCTATCTACATCATTCACAACATGTATGCATTGGAGATGACGGACATGCGAACAATACTCGCTCTTCCCGAGGATCTCCTGAAGCAGGTCATGTCGGTTGCCGGCATCAAAACGTGAACGGCCGTCATCGTATCGAAGCCCTCAGGGTTTCGGTGCGAGGGAGCGAGCGACTTCGAGAGCGCATTCGACGTGTTTCTGAGCGCGGATCGGCGAGTCGTAGACCATGCGCACGATGCCATCGCGATCGATGACGTAGGTGACGCGGCCGGGGAACAGCCACAGCGTGCTGGGCACCCCGAACGCGCGGCGGACCGCCCCGTCGGTATCGGCCAGCAGAGGGAAGGAAAGTTTGTATTGATCGGCGAATGCCCTGTGCTTTTCTGCATTGTCCGAACTGATGCCCAGGACGGCGGCGCCGACCTCGGTGAACGATGGGGTCATGTCTCGAAATCCGCAGGCTTCGATCGTGCAGACCGGCGACTCGTCTTTCGGATAGAAAAACACCACGACCGTCTGTCTACCCCTGAAATCGACCAGGGAAACAGGCTTGCCGTCCTGGTCGCTCAACGTGAATTCCGGCGCCCTGTCTCCGACGTTCATCGCTTCCTCCAGGAAAATTCCATCATTTCGCGGCTTTCGGGGCAACCCCAGGGCCGAGGTTCGGCTTCGCGCCGCCATCGGCGAGGAGGCGGCGGAGCATGTTCCGGACGAGTTCCCAGGCGGCCGGCTCGCAGGGGCCGGTGCCGTGATAGACGAGCAGGTTGTCGCGATCGAGGATGATGACGTTCGGCGTGCCGTACGCGATCTTCAACGAACGGCCAACCAACGCATGCCAGTCGAGCACGACGGGAATCGGGAACCGCTGATCCCGCCACCAGGCTTCGGCATCCTCATGCTCCGTCGTCCAGGGAAACTGCGAAAGGTTCACGTCGTAGAACAGGCCGACGCTTCCGGTATCGGCGAACTCGTGCTTGAGCCGTTCGCCCCATCGCTTAATATCATGTCGTATATTTCTATGGCCCGTCAGGATCACCACGGGCCTGCCCCGCAGTTCCATGCTGTTCCAGCGCTGGCCCTGAAGATCGACGAGGTCATACTCAACGAATTTCTGCGCCGGCACCCGTTTCTCGACCCATGCCGGCGGGAAGTCGGGCGGCAGCTGGGCCCATACGGATGGTCCGATGGACGACAGGATCGCCATCAGCATACTAGACAACAGGAGTCTTCGCGGCTTCATACCAAGCATCCGGGAACGCGTGATAAAATACGCTGGGAAGTATACGGGATTTTCTCACTCGGATACAAAAGGATTTTCCCTCAGAAGGATGAGCCATGAAAGGTGAAGTGGACCTGGTTTGGCGGACACTTTTTCACCTATCGAGCGAAGTACATTTTCGCTGGCTTGGCATCACCAGCTCCATTTCTCCAGGTGAAGAATGATTTCTGAGACCACTCCTGCAACATTCCGGCTTTATCGTTTCAGAGAAGCGGGGGTTTCGAGGCCGTGGGTGAGCATCAGGGGTTCGTCGGCGAGGAGGGTATCGATCGGGCCGTCGGCGACGAGGCGACCGCCAGCGATGAGAATGGCGCGGCCGCACAGGCCTCGCACCCACTCGAGGTCGTGGGTGACGATCAGCAGGGTCTGGCGCAATCCCAGCAGAATCTTGGACAACTGTCGGCGGCCGCGCGGATCGAGGTCGCCGGTGGGTTCGTCGAGGATGAGAACCGAGGGTTCGCAGGCAAGCACGCCGGCGATGGCGGCTCGACGTTTCTCGCCGCGGCTGAGCTCATTGACCGGCCTATCGGCGAAACAGTCGAGACCGACGATTTTCAGGGCCGCATCGATGGCATCCTGTCCGAACACCGCGCCGGTGCCCGTTGCAAGCTGGCGCGGGCCGTAGGCGACGTCCTCCCCGACGGTCTCGCAGAACAGCTGGTCGTCGGGATCCTGAAACACGATGCCGATCCGCCGCCGCACCTCGGCGAGACGCGAAGCGACAACCGGCAGGTCGTCGACCCGGATCGCCCCGTCAGCCGGACGGCCGTCTGGCAGAAGCCCATTCAGGTGCAAGAGCAGGGTCGATTTTCCGGCGCCGTTCGGGCCGATCAGCGCAACACGTTCGCCTTCATTTATAGAAAATGATATTGAATCAAGCACGTTCCTGCCGCAAGGCCAGGAGAAGCTGAGATTCTCGATCGACAGAGTTCCGCCGCTCATTGCCAGCCTCGCGCGAGCATCGCCCGGTAGACACGTTCCGCCCGGGAGGCAGCCCGAGCGAACAGGGCGCCGAGCAGAGAGCTCTTCGCCGTCCACGAGGATTCTTCCGCGTGAGAAAAACAGCGAGCGCGACGCGCCCGTTCGAGGCTGAACGCTTCCTGGCGCAGAAGATCGCCGTAGCGGACCAGCAGAAGCATCGTTCCAACGAGATCGGCGGATACACCACGCGCCCTCAGCCAGCGGGCGAGATCGGCAGGCGGCAGGTGGGCGGAAAGCAACAGGAGCGTCCCCAGCGCGAGCAGGCCGCGGACGGCAACCTCGACGCCGGCGGCGGCATCCCCGACAACCCAGCCGCGAACGATCGCGCCGACGAGAATCACGAAAGCAACCCGGCCGCCGTTCGACCGCCGCGTCAAGCCGGGATCGGTGATCCGGTACCCGGCGAACAGAACGACGGCGTATGCCACGTGGCCGGCCGAGACGGGACCGGGTTGTGTGAGCATGAACAGAATCGCAACGAGGGTCGCGGCGAGTTTTACACCGACAGATATTGAATAAGAAGCCATCGCGGGCGGGAGCGCCGGTCAGTCGCCGGTAACGGGCGCTCGTTCGCGGCGGGCGGCAAGACGTGCGGCTGCGAGTATGAGCAGAGCGGTGACGATTGCGCCGAACACCCCGGCAAACATGGTTCCCCACGTCGAACCGAGGGCCGGAATCGCGTAATCGGGGCAGAAACCG
>JAGOCE010000075.1 GCA_017998915.1 Candidatus Ozemibacteraceae bacterium | reverse complement strand
GCCGCCCTTTCCGCATGGGAAGGGCGTGGATTGAAACCAGCCTATAACGGAACCCGTTGAGCCTGATCCTGAGCCGCCCTTTCCGCATGGGAAGGGCGTGGATTGAAACTACGAGATACGATGAGGCGATAGCGAGCATCACAAGCCGCCCTTTCCGCATGGGAAGGGCGTGGATTGAAACTTAGCGTGGACGAGTCAAAAGAGTTTGTAATAATGCAGCTCAGGATGTTGAGGCACCTATTATTTATCGCGCTCGTTATTATGTTTTTTGCTATTGAATAGCCTCTTGGACAACTGTTTTACCTCAAACTCAAACTGGGATTCTGCTGATTCTGGAACTGGGCGTCACGCTCACGGCGACGTGACCGGACCAGACTCCCTTGAGATGGATGAGAGTTCACTGCTGCTCACAAGGCATCAGGTGTTGGTGGGCGGAAACCGGAATCAACTCTGCGAGGAGTGACTCGAGGTCACCGTCGGGAAAGAGAGAGGCCCGCTCCTTCGAATAATCGCCCGAAGCGAAGCCAAATTGCCGGAGAAACTCGATCAAACCTTCAGGTCCAAGATCACGCAATAGGGCTTTCAAGCCCAGTTGCATGATTTCCTCATTTGTCACGGATCGTGTTTTCATATTCGTTTGCCCTCACAGAACCATGATACGGGATTTGCCACCGGATTTTGCATCGACATTTTGATATCATGCCGATATGAACGTGAGCGAGTCAGAAGAGTTTGCGAGAACGCAGTTCAGGTTGCCGGGGCATGTGTTTTTTATCGTGCTCGGTATTATTTTTATTGGTATTGAAACACTGCTCGGCCAGTTATTCTACCTCACGCTCGAGCGGGGGATTCTGCTGATCCTGGGGTTGGGAATCTCGCTGACGGCGATTTCCCTGCTCGCGCGGCGGTTCGTCGATGCGGTGCTCGGGCGGTGCGGCATGATGATGCCGACGATCGTCCTGTGGATGTATCCGCTCGCGACGCTTGCCTTGACCTGGCTGCTTTCATGGCTCCTGTTGCGGGCGGTGCCGGAGCTGGCGGGGCGGGGATGCTGGACGGCGCTGCTGAGGCTGAACGCGAAGACGGTCACCGGGGCGTTCAACGGGCCGTTTCTCTCCTTTTTTCTCGTCATTCTTTCCTGGACGCTCGTCGAGGCCTGGCGGTATCTGCGCTGGTCGATCGGGTGGGCCGACTTCGTCACGAAGCTCTCCGCCGAAGGCGGGCTGCCGCCGATCGAGGTCATGGCCGAGCGGCGCGAGCGCCAGCGGGCGATCGAGGCTGATCGCGAGCGGGCACGGCGCTGGAACCGTTGGGGAACGCTGGTCGTCTTCGCCGGCTTGATCGGCGCCTTCATCTGGATCACGTTTTTCCGGCCCGAACTGATTCTCTACTATCGCGGCATGGCCCAGCTGAGGACCTTCCAGGAACCGGAAGCCGCGCTGGCCGCCTTTGAACAGCTCATCCGGAAGTATCCGGACTACCGATATGCCGACTCGGTTAAGTATTCCATCGCTTGGGTCAAGGAGCGCCGGCTGGCCAGATACTCGGACGCCGCGCACTCCTATGAGTCTTACCTGCGCGAATACGGCACCGACAACGTCTGGGCTGATGACGTGCTCGCGAACCTCGTGCGCCTCTCTCTCGACAAGTTGAACGATCCAGCGGCGGCGCTCCGCTGGACGGCAGAGTATCGTCACATCTTCCCGGATGGCATCATGGCCCCCCATGTTGCTCTCTACGAGGTCCGTGCCCTGACAACCCTCGGCCGCACCACCGAGGCCCGCGCAGCGTTAGCGGCCGCCCGAAGCCGGTTCGGCACCTCCGATTTCATCATCTACGACAGTGAAGACGACTTCGCCGGCCGCATCCCCTTTGAAGCCGCCGCCGCCGCGCTGAGTCTTTAAGCCTTCCCCGGTTTCAAACTTCACTCTTCAAACTTCAAACGTCTTCTCCCGTGGTATACTTCGGCGGGATCGAGATTCTTCGCAGAGGAACAGCTATGGCCGAAATACGCACGCTCAAAGGCGATTGTCAGATACAGCGCGAACTTGAGGACCTCGTCACCGACCTCAAGTCCACCCTCATCACCAAACGGCTCAAAGCCGTGAAGTCGCTGGGAAAGCTGAAGACCCCCCTGGCCGTCGATCCGTTGAAGGACGTGCTGGCGGATCGCTCGAAAGAGGTCCGGTGCGCCGCCATCGAGGCACTTGCCGCTGTCGGGCCGGCGAATCTCGTCGAGCTGATGATCCCACTCTCGCGCGACCGGTCGGCCGACGTCCGGCTCCGGGTCGCCTATGCCCTGACGGGCCGCGACACCGAAGAAGCCGTCCGGTGCCTGCTCGACCTGATGCGAGATCTCAAGGACAGCGTCGCCGTGATGGCGGCGAAATGCCTCGCCCGCAGCCCCCGGGCCGCCCTCGCGATCCTGATCCGCCAGTTCGGTGACAAGAACTGGAAGATCCGCTCACGGTCGGCAATGGCCGTCAGCCGCATGGGCCGCGTCGCCACCGACGCACTCAAGGCCTCGCTCGACGATCCCGATCCGAACATCCGATTCTGGTCCGCCATCTGCCTCGGCCGCCTGCGCGACCGGAACCTCACGAAAGACCTCGTCGCCAAGCTGTCCGACCCGGAAACGGGCGTGCGGATGGCCGTTCTTCGCGCCCTGCGCGAGATCGGCGATCCGAGCGTCGTCGGGAAGCTGTTCGAAGCCCTATCACAGCCGTCCGAGCAGGTCCGCGACCTGATCTACGAGACGCTGAAGGATTTCGGCACCCATTCCATACCATTTCTTATGGAATCACTCTCCAGCGAATACTGGATGGGGCGCTCGCTCGCCGCACGCGCCCTCGCCGAGATGGGCAGCGAGGCGATCTCGCCCCTCACGGCCGCGCTCGAAAGCCAGGACAAGGAACGGCGGTTCTGGGCCGTCAAGATCCTCGGCCAGATGCGCGAGGAGTCGGCGCTGCCCGAAATCCGGAAGTTCCTCACCGACCAGGATTCGGAAATCCGCATGGCCGCCGTCCAGGCTCTGGGGGGGTTTCCCCAGCCAGACACCGTTCCGATGCTCGTCGAGCGGTTTCTCGACCCCTCCTGGGTCGTGCGCCGCGAAGCGTGCAGGTCCGCCGTCGCCTGCGGCATGCCGGCCGTCCCGGCCCTGCTCAGCGCCCTCGGCTCGGTCGAGGAGGACGTGCGGTACTGGGCACTGCGCGCGCTCGGAGATATCAAGCCGGCGGGCATCTTTCCCGAGATCGTGAAACTGCTCCGCGACCGGTCCTGGACGATCCGCAAGACCGCGTCCGATGTGCTGAGCACGTTCGGAAGCGAGGCGCTGGTCGAACTGACGAACCTGGCTTCCGAAGGCGACTCCGAAGTCCGATACTGGGTGCTTCAGGCCCTCGGGAAAATAGGGTCTAATATATCCCTTCCCCTCCTGTTCCGCGCTCTCGAGGATCCTTCCGAGGCGATCCGCAACTCGGCCCAGAAAGCCCTCGCCAATTACGGCACGAGCATCCTGGACGACCTGCTGGCCCTGTTCAAGAGCGACAAGCGGCGGCTGCTGGAAAGCGTCGTCCAGACCCTGCGCCAGATGCCCGCCGAGCTCGTCGTGCCGCGCCTCTGCCAGGCGCTGGGCAAATACGACGAGCATTTCAGCTACTGGATCCGGCGCGTGCTCGAGGGGTTCCCCGCGCAGGCCCGCAAGCCCGTCATCCAGCTGCTCGAGAGCAAGGCGAACGAGGTCCGGCGCCAGGCGATCCTGGCCCTCGGCCAGATCGGCCGCCAGGAGGACGCCGAAACCGTCGCCGCCCACCTGAAGGACGAGCACTGGCCGGCCCGCATCGCAGCTGCCGAGACGCTCGGGACGCTTTCGGCGCCCGAGTCGGTCGATGCCCTGCTCGACGCGCTCGAGGACGACGACGAGGACCTGTCGATGGCGGCCTGCAAGGCCCTGGGCCGCATCGGCGACGACCGCGCGGTGCCCGGCCTCATGTCCGCCCTCCAGCGCGAATCGTGGACCGTCAAGGCCCACGCCGTCCAGACCCTCGGCCGCATGAAGGCTCGCCGGGCCATTCCCGACCTGCTCCGGATGCTCGACGAGGAGGCGCTCGACCTGAAGATTCCCGTCGTGCGCGCCATCGGCGAGATCCGGCATGCGGACAGCTACAAGGCTCTCCGCGAGAGATTCGAGCGGGAAATCGACATCGAGGCCCGCGTCGCCTACATCGACGCGTTCGCCCTGCTTGGCCAGCTGGCGATCGTGCCCGAGCTCGTCGAGCTCCTCAAGCCGATCCACCCCTGGGAGGAACGTCGCGCCGCGATCAAGGCCCTCGGCCAGCTGCGCCCGCCCGCCGCCCAGGCCCCGCTCCTCGAGGCGCTCAAGGACAGCGACCCGCTGATCAGCCGCGAAGCCCTGACGGCCCTCAAGGCCATCATGCCCCCCGAGGAGTTCCGCCGGATGGAAGACCTGCTGAACACGACGAGACGCAAGCAGGAGGCCTTCCAGAGCCATTTCCAGGAAGGCATGCGGCAGATGCGGCTGGGCGCGATGTCAGACGCCGAGCGTGAGCTCAAGTCCGCGCTCAAGATCAATCCGAAGGCGGCCTACGTCTACTCGGCCCTCGGGAACCTGTATTACAAGACCGGGAAGCTGATCGACGCCACCAAGGCCTACGTGGCCGCCGTCCAGGTCGAGCCGCGCGACATCACGCTCCGGCTGAACCTCGGCATGGTCTATTACCGGCGCCGCGCCTACAAGGAGGCGCTGGCCACGTTTCAGGCCATCGCGAACGCGGTCGACCCGCGCAGCCAGCACGGCACCTATTCGGCCAAGATGATCGAAAAGATCCAGATCGAGGCGAAACAGCTCCAGGGAAGCGTCTGACCGAGCCGTCGACGCGCGGGAACCACCCCGCCTCGCACGGAACCAGCAAACCTGGAAGCATGCACACGACCGTCCGTCCCGATTACGCCATGGAGCACCAGCGCTCCGGTGGCTCTCTCGCTTATTTTATAATATTTATTATATATTTTATTTTCTTTCATCTTCCCGCCGCCGATGCGAAGCCTTGCGGCTTCTGCAGCGCATCGATATCCGACCGGGCGACGGTGTGCCCGTCGTGCCTGCGGGCGATCGTCTGGCCGTCCGCGCCGCCGCGTTCACGACGGGCGGCCGTCGTCGTCCGCCGGGGCCGCGACGCGTTCATCCGCGGTCCGAACGACGCGCATCCGGCGGCGCGCGCGGCGGCGAATGCCGGCGGACAGTCGTCCGGGCCCGTGGGCTCCTGGTATTCGGCGACGGGACTGCGGTATCTCGTGCGCTTCGACATCCCGGAAGCCTGCGGCGAAGCCGGCATCGACCCGGCTTCCTGGACACCGGACCGCGCCACGCTCGTGGTGCGCGTCACGCCGGAGGGCGACGCCCGCGCGGATGTTCCGCTGGTCGTCTACGCCCTCGCCCGACCGTTCGAGGAGGGAGACGGCTCCCGGGGCCTGAACTTCCGGAACGAACGTGGCTGCACCTGGTTTAGGGCAACGACCGAACTTCCGTGGGCCATGGCGGGAGGGGATTATTTTTCCCAGCCCCGCGCCTGGGGGACACTACCCCGCACAGGATCGGCCGAGGTCGAGATCGACGTCACCGATATCATTCGCACGATCTTCGACGCGTACCACAGGACAGGGAGTTGGGAGGATTTCGGGTTGATCCTCATGCGGGACCCCGAAGCCCCCGCCCGTTGCACATACCGCACCATCCACGGCCTCGAGGCCGCGCCGGGTGCCGGTATTTCCCAGCCAGTCCGTTCTCCGGAGCTTTTCCTCGAATAACCCACCCCCTTCCCGGGCATGAAGCGAGCGACGTCGCGGCGACGTCGCAGAGGCCTGCCGCAGACGACGCGAAACCCGTGGCATACGCCTGGGAAGCGGATTTTGCGCACCTGGCATGCGCATTGCGATATCGGTTGGCGAGTGTGAAAAACCACTTCGAAGAACCACGAGGAGGTATGAAATATGAATCTCTGGAACTTTTTCAAGGAAATGGAAGACCTGCAGAGCCAGCTCGGCGATCTGACGCGCGAATTCGGCGCCGGCCGTTTCCCGAAACTCGCGTTTCTGCCGGGGCTGTCGGCCAGGCACTTCCCGCTGATGAATATCGGCAGCGATGAAAACAACGTGTTCGTCGAAGCGATCGCCCCCGGGGTCGACCCCGAGAGCCTCAAGGTCAGCGTCGTGAAGAACTCGCTCACCATCAGCGGGCAGAAGACCAAATCGACCATCCCCGACGAGGCGTATCACCGCTGCGAGCGCGCCGCCGGCAAGTTCGTCCGAACGATCGAGCTTCCCGTCGACATCGATGCCGAGAAGGTTTCGGCCGAGTACAAGAACGGCATTCTGTCGCTGACCCTTCCGAAGGCCGCCGCCGCCCGCCCGCATCTGATCGAAATCAAGCACAGCTGACGCGTCGCCGGCACCGGAAACGACGCATGACGATGAATACAGGAGGAATACCTATGGCTGAGAAGACTGTTCCCGAAATCAAGAAGGAAGCACCGGTCATTCAGCGCGAAGTGACCCGCAACCGCGAGTATTTTGCCACGCCGCTCGTCGACATCTACGAAACAAAGGATGGCCTGACGGTCATGGCCGATCTGCCCGGAGTCACGAAAGAGGGCCTCAAGGTCCAGGTCGAGGACGGCATTCTGACGATCGAGGGCAAGGCGCCGATCTCCCAGCGTGAGGGGCTTCTGGTCAAGGAATACGAGCCGACCAACTTCTTCAGGCAGTTCGAACTCTCGGAAAACGTCGCCCAGGACAAGATCACGGCAGAACTGAAGCACGGCGTTCTCACGCTCACCCTCCCCAAGGCCGAGGCGGCCAAGCCCCGCGAAATCCAGGTCACGGTAAGCTGACGCACATCGGCAGACCGGCCAGGGCGCAGATTTCGATGTTCAGGAATCTGCGCCCCGTTCTTTTCGGGAAGAAATGTCACCCCCTGAAATACCCTTCATCACAGAGGACACAAAGAACACAGAGGTTTCACGAAGGAAAAGGGAGCCTCAGTGTTGCCTCCGTTGTCTTCGTGTCCTGGCATGTAAAAAAGTTCGTTTCGAGAATCGATCCGCAGATGTCGCAGATTACACAAATGAAATCTTGAAACCTTCATCTGCGTAATCTGCCCTTTCTCTGCGGATGCTTTTTTCCCGAGGTTTTTTCAACAGACCGATTCAGCGGGGGATTTTTCTCCTTGACAAAGGGGTGACTGGTACACACATTCTCGGCCCGGAGTCATCTTTTGTACACACGGAGGTCGAAATGCATCTGAAATTTGTACTACCCGTTGCCGTTCTTTCGCTGCCATTCTGCATCCTGTGGGCGACCGCGCCCGCCCGGGCCGTCACCGACGGCTCCACGCGGCAGGTGTTCGAGAAGCGGGAGTTCAGCGAGTTCCTCATCCGGAGCTCGATTTATCCGAAGTCGCGCCACGACGTGTTCGTCAAGGAAAAGCGGAAGAAGGTCCCCGGTGTGAACGTCCAGCAGCAGCTCATCTACGAGCCCGACGTCTACACCTGGGAACTGGCGATGGCGGCCCACCGCAAACAGATGGCCGAGAACCCGCCGGTCGTGGCCGTTCCGGCCGCCGATGTCATCGCGCCCGTTCCGATGCTGCCGGGCGCCATGCCTCCGGCCGGTCCCGGGCAGGTCCAGCTGACGCCGCTCGGCGACGGCGGCTTCGCGGCGGCAAAGCCCCTGCCGGCCGATGCCGATGCGAAAATGGACCGGATCCTCCAGCGCGCCCAGAACTCCGGGCTGTCACCCGATTCCGAACTTCGGGCTTCCCAGATCAAACAGCGCATTCTGGACCACATGAACTCGCTGAACGCGCCGGCGCCGACGGCCCCGGCGATGCCGTCGAACGCGCCGAACGTTCCCATTCTCCCCGGGCCTCTTCCCGGCGGAACCCCGGCCGACTCGTTCGACCGCACCTACTGATCGCTCCCGAAACAAACGTAGGGGCGGGTTTGAAACCCGCCCCTACGTCGATACTTACGTGCGTCAGCGGCGATTGATGTTGTAGAAACCCTTCAGGCCGAGGAACTTGGCGGTCTCGCCCAGCTCGTCCTCGATCTTGAGGAGGCGGTTGTACTTGGCGATGCGGTCGGTGCGCGAAGCCGAGCCGGTCTTGATCTGGCCGGCATTCATGGCGACGGCGAGGTCGGCCAGCGTCGTGTCTTCGGTTTCGCCCGAGCGGTGCGACACGACCGAGGTGTAGCGGGCGCGCTCGGCCATCTCGATGGTCTCGATCGTCTCGGTCAGGGTGCCGATCTGGTTCAGCTTGATGAGGACCGAGTTGGCGACGCCCTTCTCGATGCCCATGGCGAGACGCTTCACGTTGGTGACGAACAGATCGTCGCCGACGAGCTGGACCTTTCCGGCGTTCTTGTCGGTGAGATACTTCCAGCCGTCCCAGTCGTCTTCGGCCATGCCGTCTTCGATCGAGATGATCGGGTATTTCTTCGTCCAGTCGATCCAGTAGTCGGCCATCTCGTTCGGCTTGCGCTGCGACTTGTCGGATTTCTTGAACACGTAGACCTTTTTGTCGGCATCGTAGAACTCAGACGCGGCCGGATCGAGGGCGATGAAGATGTCGGAACCGGCCTTGTAGCCGGCTTTTTCAATAGCGGTCAATATAACTTCGATCGCTTCCTCGTTCGACTTGAGGTTCGGGGCAAAGCCGCCCTCGTCGCCGACGGCGGTGTTGTAGCCCTTCGCCTTGAGAACGGACTTGAGCGCGTGGAACGTCTCGACACCCATGCGCAGCGCGTCGGAGAAGCGCTTTGCGCCGGCGGGCATGACCATGAACTCCTGGAAATCGACGTTATTGTCGGCGTGGGCGCCGCCGTTGAGAATGTTCATCATCGGAACGGGCAGGACGCAGGCCTTGGTGCCGCCGATATAGCGGTACAGCGGCGTGCCGGTGAACTCGGCGGCGGCTTTGGCGATGGCGAGCGAAACGCCGAGGATCGCGTTGGCGCCGAGCTTGCCCTTGTTCTCCGTGCCGTCGAGGGCGATCAGCGCGTGGTCGATGATCTGCTGCTCGAGAGCATCCATGCCCTCGAGTTCCTTGGCGATCGTGTCGTTCACGTTCTTGACAGCCTTCAGCACGCCCTTGCCCAGGTAGCGCTTCTTGTCACCGTCGCGAAGCTCGACAGCTTCGTGCTCGCCGGTCGATGCGCCGGACGGAACGGCGGCGACGCCGTATGCGCCGCTCTCGAGGAGCACCTCGACTTCGATGGTCGGGTTGCCGCGGCTGTCCAGAATCTCACGTGCCTGAATGGCTTCAATGATCGACATGAAACGCCTCCTGAAAGGATATGGCCCGGTTTTCCGGAATCTGCAGAGCCGTTCGGTACTCGGGCGGGCGTAGTGTATCACATTTCCCCGACGCGAAAAAGAGCACCGGCCCGTCCTTGTCAGGAACGGGCCGGCGCGTGTCTTTCTTCGTTCGGGTCTTTACTGGCCCGCCGGGACCGCCGGAGCTGGCACCGCGGGAGCGGGGGCCGGGGCAACCGGGGCGACCGGCGCGATGGGTGCGACGGGGGTCGGCACGGCGGCTGCCGGAGCGACGGGCTCGCCGGCCGCCGGGATCGGGATGCTGGTCTCGATCGGGGCGGGACGGGACGACAGATCGACGCCCTGGGAGGCTTTGTCCCAGTCGGGGAGCTTGAGCGCGAGAGTCAGGGAGGTGAGCATGAAGATGACGGCCATTCCCGTCGTGATCTTGGTCATGATGCCGCCGCTGCCGCGCTCACCGAAAATGGTGTTCGACGAACCGCCGCCGAACGCGCCGGCAAGACCCTCGCCCTTGTCGGCCTGGAGCAGGACGACGACGACAAGACCGATGCACACGATGAAGTGAATCAGCTTCACGAGAACGGCGATCATTCCAAGAGACTCCTTTTGCAACCGTACATGAGGTGGACAGGGGGGAAGTCTACCAACCCGTACATGAAAAGTCAATTCTTTCATTCAGACAAATGCCGGGAGCATGGAGCCAATCGATTCCAGGAACATCATCTGCCCGCACACTCATCTCAGGCACTCGGGAACATCTCACGCAACGCAGGGAACGGGCTGATCACGATTCGACCCTCTGATGTTAGGTTAATTCAGGCTGTCGAAACCCCACATGCCTTCGGTCTCTCGCGGGAACTCGCGGGCGATCTGCACTTCCAGGCGGATCCGGCCGTCGAGGCGGCGTGGGAAGCCGAGTCGGAGCAGGCCATGGGGCGTCTTCCAGTCGAGGACGCGAACGAAGGCGCCCGAACGGATTTCATCGGCAAGGGCGGGGCCGACGGCGCCCCGCTCGTAGGAGTTCACGGGATTGCCCAGACGGTCGAGCAGACGACGTCGGATCCGGTCATACGCGTCCATGATGTCCGACGGCGTCGCATACTCTTCGAGCCGGACCACCGCGCCGGCGCGCACGATATTCCCCGCGTCGTCGGCTTCCGCCGCCAGGGTCTGGCGCTGGAACAGATCCTCGAACACCGGGTGATCGGCGGAGAAGAGATTTCCGGTCTTCGTCATCGCAATACCGCGCCGGTCGAGCGCGACAACGAACGAGGCAACCTCCGTGCCCGGAACGATGGCGGCAAGATCGAACCGTTCCGACACGTCGCCGGCAACGGCCTCACCGGCGGTTTCCTTCTTCGGAGCGCGCGTCAGGGCCCGGTCGAACTCGGTGCCAAGGTAGAAACCATACCTCCAGGCGCGGGTTTCGTCGCGCCGGTTCCGGGCGATCTCGACGCCCATGACAATATCCCCGTTGCGGCGCTGCCAACGGAAGCCGAAATCGTTCGCGTAGACATCCGCATTCGGTCGTGGTCGATAATCGAGCGCCTGGGTGTTCCAGGTCAGGCCGAACTCCTGGTTGCCAGCCGTGCGGTAGAGCGTGAGGCCGGTGTTCCAATCGTTCGAGAAGATGCCCGAAGAATCAATCGTGTTGCGTATAAAATTAAGGCCTATTGTCAATGGGGCGCTCTTCCATTCGATCGATTTGTCGAGACCAAGCAGGGCCTGGAGGGCGCGGTTGTCGCCAGCGGGGCCGAGGCGGTTGTCGAAGTCACGGTAGCCGAAGCCGAAACGGGCGTTCAGGTCGTTCCGGAGCGGCCGTGACAGGTTCAGATCGAGGTTGCGCGAACGGGAGTCAACCGTGTCGAGCCGGTCGTCGGAACGATCGATGTAGGCGTTGAGACTTGCGTAGAGCTTGTCCTTCGGCGAAACCTGGCCGCTGAGGGTCACCCCGGCGATGTCCGAGTCGAGGGGGTTCGGGCTCTCCCAGGCGCTGCGGAACCGTTGGAGGCGCACCGAGAGGGTGCGAATCTTCTCGAGCTGCCAGGAAAGATAGCCTTCGAGAGCCTTGCGGTTCTGGGTGATGTTCGCCCCGTTGGGCCGGAAGTCTTTTCCGTATTCCTCGAACCGCCAGGTGTAGCCGAACGGATTCGAATGGTGCCGCAGTTGCATGAACAGGCCGGTGTCATACCGGTCCAGGCCACTTCCGGGAGTGCCGTCGCCCTCGTGGTCGCCCGAGAACCAGGCGTATTCCGATTCGAGCACGTGCCGGCGCTCGCGGTCGAGGGTTTTTTCGAAGGCCCCGCTCCAGACCTGCTGCAGCAGGCCGGGGCGTGTCGCGGTCGCGTCGCGCCGGTTCGTCACCCAGTTCAGCGAGAACCGCAGATCATCACGCCTCTCCTCGACGAGGGAAATGCCCATGCTCTGGTCGCGATCCTCGAACGGGTCTTTCCATTCGCCGCGGGCGAGGCCCCACAGGAACTGGATCGATCGTTTCACGTCGCCCTTCAGGACCGGCTGGAGATCGAGCAGGAAGCCGTGGAGCGCTCGCTGGAGCGTGCGATTCGTGAAGTTGCCGTAGATTTCGCCGGCTTCGAGGCGGAAGGGGGTGCCGCGATCCCCCTTTTCCCAGACGAACCGGAAGCGTTCAAGCTCGGTTCCCCAGTCTCGGCTTCTATAGCGGGAATTATTCTGAACACCGCCGAACCGCAGGTTCCAGTTTTCGAACGCGCTCGCCTTGCGATACAGCTCGAAGTTGAAATCCAGGTAGCGGTGGATGCCGGTGTAGGGGTAGGGAGCCCGCGCAGCGTCCCCGTCGACGTCATACTGGTCGCCGCGGAACATCAGGTCGCCGCCGAGATTGACGGCCCCATCGACCGGGGGTTCCGCGCGGCTTTCGGGCGCGGCACAGAGGCAGAGCGACAGGGAGAGAAGAAGCGAGCAGCCGAAGATTCGTATCCGTTTCATATCGTCACCATTCCCTGCTATTCGTCAGCGTTGCGTCTGAAGCGGCTGGACCACGCGAAGAACGAACTCGTTGATCCCGTCGAGTTTCTGGTAGCCGCCCTTCGGGTGGGTGTATTCGATCTGGGTGCGGGCGCGGATCGAGACGCGGCTGGTCAGGGCCCAGCCCTTGCCCTCAGGCCCGGCCGGGTCGAACGAGCGGGACACGATCCGGACGGCATCGATCGCAAGCAGCCGCAGTTTCGCATCCCCCGGGCTGACCCGGCGCAGGATGTCGAGAAACCGGTCGCGGTCATTGAACGAGTCCGAGAGCAGGGCCTCAAGCTTGTCGCCCCTCTGCCAGGCCTCGATGAGGCGGGTGAGACCGGCGCGGGCGAGATCGACCGTGCGCTTTTCGAGGCTCTTGCGGGCCACCTCGAGACCGGGGTCGGCCGAAGCGGCCAGGGCGGGGCCGGAGCCGGCCTGCGGCGTCGAGATCGTATTGATCGAGCGGAACTCGGCGGCGGAAAGGATCGCTGCCGTTGAAGCGAGAAGGAGAGCCAGCACGGTGGTCGGAATGATGCGATTCATGGTCGTTCTCCTTTCTCTCAGTTCACATACTCGGCCGTATGGACGACCAGCTGGTAATCGCCTGCCGCCGTGCCGTTGCCGTTACGCGTCACCGTCAATTCGAGCCTGATTTTCGATCCGCCGGCGACGGCCTGCTCGATGAACAGAGTCACCCGGGTGTTCACGTTGAATACAGTGATATTCTGTCCAGTATTATAAAATAACGTATTTGTTGCACCGGTCGCGGCCGACAGCCTCCAGTTCGGGCTGCCGGAGTTCGCCTGGACGCGCTCGAAATGGATCCACGGGTCCCCGTCTCCGATGTTGTAGGTCGGCGTCACATGGATGTCGAAGACGCGGTTGGCACTGAACATCTGGCCGTCACCGGCGCTGAGACTTCCCTGACTGGTGTTCGGGTCGAGCAGGATACAGGCCATGTGGATCGTCGGGTTCGCCGGACTCACGTTCGCGAAGGCGACGGTCGAGGTCAGCCCGGTGATGCCCTGTTGGGCTTCTTCGACGGCAACGGTTTGGGCGGCATCGGTGAGATCGGTGTGTTTCACGACCACCGCACCGCCGTCGAGCACGGTTTCGTAGACGACCAGCGTTTTTCCGGCCTGCTGTGCGGTGACCGTGAACTCCTGCGTCACCGTGCCGGCGGAGGAGGAGGGCGTGAAGGGTTTCTGGGTCGTGATGCCGACGGCAAGGCCGGTCGCCTTGTCCATCACCTCGCCCTTCAGGGTGTAGGTTTTTCCGGGAACGAGATCCGTATACGCAACGGTGTCGGTGATGGTGCCGCCGGCTGACGGAAGCGTCCGGTCCCCGTCCGCCTTGTCCTTCGCCGACGTCGTCAGGCTCGGAACCAGGGCTCCGATCGAGACTGCCTGTGCGGCGTCGTTCAGGTCTTCATGCTTCACCACGAGCGTGGCTCCATCGGAGAGTCGTTCGTACACGACCAGGGTGCGGCCCGCCTGCTGGATCGTGACCGTGAACTCCTGCGTCACGCTTCCATCGGCGGCCTGCGCCGTGAAGGTCTTTTCGGCGGTGATCCCGGTCGCCTGGCCCGTCGCTTTGTTCACCAGCGCGCCCTTCAACGTGTAGGAGCGGCCCGGGGTCAGGTTTTTATAGTTTACGGTATCCACGATCGTGCCGCCGGCGGACGGGAGGGCTTTGTCGCCGTCGGCCTTGTCGCGGGCAGCCGTCGTCATCTCGGGCGGAGGCGGCGGGGCACCGACCGCCACGGCCTGGGCGGCGTCGAGCAGGTCCTCGTGCCGTGCCACCACGGCGCCGTCGGCATGGAGGGTTTCGAACACCACGAGTGTCCGATCGGCCTGGCCGGCGCCGACGACGAACTCCTGGGTGACGATCCCAGCCGCGGCAGCGGCGGTGAACGTTTTCTCGGCGGTGATCCCGGCCGACTGGCCCGTCGCGCGGTTCATCAGGACGCCCTTGAGCGTGTAGGAGCGACCGGCCGTCAGATTTGTATAGCTAACGG
>JAGOCE010000074.1 GCA_017998915.1 Candidatus Ozemibacteraceae bacterium | reverse complement strand
GGCATCGCTCGCCATCCACAACTCGCGACTCCTCTACCTCACGACCACCGACGGGCTGACCGGCCTCCTGAACCACAAGCACTTCCTGAACCGTCTCCTCGAGGAGTTCTATCGGGTCCGACGCCACGGTTCCACACTTTCTCTACTCATGCTCGACATCGACCATTTCAAGAGGTTCAACGACACCTTCGGCCACATCGTCGGCGACAAGGTGCTGCGGCACGTCGCCCAACTCCTTCGCGACAAGCTGCGCATCCACGATCTCGCCGCCAGATACGGAGGCGAAGAGTTCTCGATCCTCCTCCCTCAAACCGATCTCACAGGCGCATCCCACCTGGCCGACAAGCTGCTGACGGCCATTTCATCCAATCCCCTCGTTCACGAGGGAAAGCCGCTCGAAGTCACCATCAGCATCGGAGCCGCCGAGTTCGATCCGAAAGGAATGGACAGGCCGCTTGTGCTCGTGAAAGCCGCCGACGCCGCCCTTTACGAGGCAAAGAAGCGCGGCAGAAACCAAGTCCGACTCTACCCGATCGTCTAACCCGAGGCGGATATTCGCCCCGACTCCTCCTCCTCCCGTTTTCACCTCGTCCGGGAAGGGGAACGCCGTATGCCCCGGCGCATCACATCCCGCCCGCGCGCTCGAAGCAGGGTGGCGGATTTTTCATGTCTTCCTCGCATTCAGGGAGACGTGCACTTCTGCCGATAACTGATCCGTCGTATGACCAGAAAACGTCTCATCCTGCTGTTCGGGCTCTGGCTGGCCGCCTCGGCGATGCCGGCCGATGCAGCCATGGATTACGCCCTCGAGAACAGACTTTCGGCGTCGATTTCGAATGCGGAAGGCCTGTATCAGGCGGGGCAATGGGATAAGGTCCTCACGCTTTCCCGTCAGATCATGAAGGATGCGCCGGCGGACCATCCGGCACGTCAGCGCGCGTATGACCTGATCATTCTCGCCACCGACAGCCGCAGCCGGGAACAACTCGGCGAGCAGCAGGCGGCTACGACGAAAAAGAACAAACAGACCGCCGAACAGCTCGTCGCCGAAGGCTCGAAGCTGATGGGCGAGAAGAAGTTCGCCGAGGCGCTCGACAAATTCAAGAGCGCCGTCCGCAGTTACGGCGGCGATGCCGAGACGTGGTATATGCTTGGCTATGCATTCCAGCGCACCGACAAGCCCTACGAGGCATACGGCGCCTACAAACAGTGCTTCAAGCTCAACGACAAACATCCGCGCGCTCTGTTTCATCTCGCGGAGCTCGCCTTCTCGTTCAAGAAAACAGCCGAGGCCGAGGATTTCGCCCGGCGCCTGATCGGCGAGATCGAAGCGCAGCTCGACCAGCTGAACGGCCTGTTCTACGAACAACGTGCGGCGAACCTCAACGACAAGGCGATCGCCACGGCGCGCAAGATCGCCGCCTACAAGCGCAATCTCGGCCAGGCATCGTACATGCTCGGCCTGCTGACGGAAACCCGCGGCGCGCTTCCCGATGCCAAGGCGGCCCTTGAACGAACCGTGAAACTGAATCCGACCTCGATGGATGCCTACTACCACCTCGGGAAAGTGTATCTGAGGCTCGCCATACTGCACCAGTCAACCGTTGCGTTCGAGCAGGCAATCCTGATCGGCGAGAACGCGGTCAAGGAAACCCGGGCGAAAGCGAAGAAACTGCTCGACGAAGGCAAGTCCGATGCCGCTGTCGAGGCGGAACTCCGGACCAAGACCATGTCTGGCCGCCTCGCTCTGTGCTACTACGGTCTCGCCGTGGCCGAGCATCGGCGTGATGCCGTGACGACGGCCCTCGAGTCGATCGACAAGGCCCTCGAGCTGAAACCCGACTTTCTCCAGGCAAGGTTCGCCAGGGCCGTCTTCCTGGCCACGAAACGCGAGTTCCAGTCGGCTCTCTACGAGATCCGGCAGGTTCTCAAGAACGCGCCGCCGAACAGCCCCGAAGCGAAGCGCGGGGTGCAGATGCTCAAGCTCCTGATGGACCAGTCGATGGCCGCAACGAAGCCGAGCCAGTTCGCCGCGCGCGCCGCCGAGAGCAAGACGATCGAGCTCGATGTGCCGGTCAAGCACATGCAGGGCATCGGCGGCCGCAAGGCCGAGCGGGAATGGGAAAACCTGTTCCCGGTGATGTCCGAAATCCAGGGTCTGATCGACAAGGGCAACGTGCCTGAAGCGATCCGCCGCCTGATCCATCTCGGAATGGAGCATCCGGAAATCGCCCAGATCCACGCGGTTCTCGGTTTCTGCTACATGGAACAGAACCGATGGGGCGACGCCGAAGTCGCATATAAAAAAGCCCTTGCTATTCAGCCGAACGAGGCCCAGAGTCTGTCGAGTCTGGCGTATATCAATGCCATGCGCGGCACCCTGCTCGACAAGGCGCTCGAGATGGCGAACAAGGCCGTCAGCCTCGACGGCAATCGCGCCGCGTTCCGGCATACGCTGGGCTGGGTGTATTTCAAGCAGGGCGAGCTCGACAAGGCGATCGCCGAGCTGAACAAGGCCCTCGAACTCGATCCGAACTACATTCTCGCGCGGTATAATCTCGGCCTCGCCCAGTATCTCTCGGGCACGTTCGAGATGGCGCTCGTCTCGTTCGACACCGTGCTCGCGAAAAAACCCGGGCACGTGAAGGCGGCCCTGTTCAAGTCCCTCACACTGGCCAAGCTGAAGAAGGTTCCTGAGTCGCTGGCCTTGCTCGAGAAGATGAAAAAGGACCTTCCAGAGAAGGAAACGCTCGTCAAGGTCGTCTCGACCCTGCACGACAAGCTCAAGCTCGCCGACGAGCGAAACACCGAACTGCCGATTCCCGAGATGAAATCGCACGCCCCCATCGCGAAGCTGCTGGCCCAGGCCCGCGCATATCGCAGCAAGGGCCTCGTGAACCATGCGAAGGAGCTGTATCTCGAGTGCCAGCGGCTCGCGCCGCGCGAGTTCGAGCCCTGGTATGAGATGGGCGACATGTATGCGCGCGCCGGCCTCACGAATCCGGCACTGCGGGCGTGGGAAAAGGCGCTCGAGATCAATCCGAACTCGTACGACCTCCAGTTCAACATGGGCCGCATGCAGTATCGGCTTCAGAAGCGGGACAAGGCCCGCCAGGCGTTCGTGAACGCGCAGTCGCTCAAACCGAACGACCCGGAACCGCACTACTACCTCGGCCTGATGGCCTACGAAGACAAGCGGTTCGAGTCGGCCGAGAGTCACTCTCTCGCAGCCCTGCGTCTGAAGGCGCGCTACTACAAGGCGATGGCCCTGCTCGGCATGGCCCGCATCAGGCTCGGCCGGTATCTGCCGGCCCGGGACGCCTACGAGATGCTGTATGCGAAAGCCCCGGCCGATTCGCCGATCAGGCGCCACGCCCGCAAGAAGCTGTGGGAACTCACCCGCCTGCTCGCGCCCGAGAAGGGGCCGTCGTATGCCAATGTGAAACAGGTTCAGGAGCAGATCCAGCGCCGCATCGAAGGCGCCGACCGGTCGCAGAGCGTGCCGCCGGGAGCCGCCGGGAAACCGGTCCCGGAATACGGCAAGACGATGACGACCGACGAGAAGCTGTGGGTGCTCAAGCGGCTCGAACAGTTCCCCGTCATCGCCCGCCAGGCGCCGTACTCGTATGGGCCGGGAACGACGGGATCGACGCTCTCAAACGAGGAAAAACTGTGGGTGCTCAAGCGACTCGAGGGGCTGAAGTCGGCGAAGCAGCAGTTCGCGCCGCCCCCGCCGCCTTCCGTCACGTCGAAATACAAGCTGCATGAGGCTCCCAAGCCGGTGCGCCCCGAGGACCCGTCCGACGCCGACACGCTGGCCGGGCTGGAAGCCGCCGAGAAGGGCTTCCTGAGCGAAGCGCTCGGCCGCTTCGAGAAGGCGCGCGCGGCGTCGCCGAAGAATCTCGAAGTGCTGATGAACCTCGGCTTCCTTCACACCCTCCTCGGCAACTTCAAGAATGCGTTCGAAGCCTTCTCACAGGCGGCTCTCCAGCATCCGAAGAACCCCGCCCCGAAGCTCGCGCTGGGCAACCTGTACTGGCTCGGCGGAAAAGGCCCCGAAGCGGTCGCCCAGTGGAAGGGCATGATCGGCAAGGTCGCGCTCGATCCGAAGTTCAGCTTCATCAACCGTTCTGAGAAGGTCTGGAAACGCGTCCTGGACACCAACCCGACCGATCCAGACGCGCACTCGAATCTTGGCATCGTCTACCTGTTCTCGCAACGCTATACGGATGCGATCGCCGAGTTCCAGAGCGTGCTGACCGTCGCACCGGCGCGACAAGAGCACTCGTTCTACCAGGCGATGGCCTGGGCGATCATGTATTGCGGTAATAATAAAACAGCGACGAAGAAGGAAGCGAAGTCCGTGCTCGTCCAGCTCGAGACGCAGGCGCCGCCCTTCCCGCACTCGCGCATGCTCCGACAGTATCTGGAGACGCTATGACCCGTTTCCGCCCCTCGTTCGTTTTCATCATCGCGTTGCTGATCCAGCTCACCCTGGTTCTGCCAGTGTCGGCCGAACTACAGGTTCTGAGCCTTCCCGGGTATGGCGACTACGAGATTTTCTCGGCGGGGGGCACGGCCGCCGGCGCGTCACCGGCGCCGGCAGGGAGCAACCTGCTCCGGGAATCACCCAGGCATGCGTTGAACGAGGACGGCATGGTCGGCTTCTTCGTCTCCGAGACCGCCGATCGCCTCGAACCGAAGCGCCTGTTCACCTCGTTTAGGTATGATTATCGCGAGCTTACGTCGCGCTACGGGAAGGCGTTTCTCCACCCCGATACGGGCTCGATCGGCACGCTGCAGCTCGCCGCGAACTGGCTCGGCGACTGGGCTGAATGGACCGTGATGGTACCGATGCAGAAATACGATCTATCCGCTCCACGAACCCTCAACAGGGCCGCCGAGGAAGGCGAGGGAATCGGCGACGTCAAGCTCGGCTGGAAGGCGACCTACCTGCCCGACAAAAGCTACTACCGCTTCGCCTATGGCGCCGTCGTCGAGGCTTCGACCGGTGACACCGACGCGATGCGGCCCGCCGGCTCCGAGCACTCGGATGAGATCAAGGTGTTCGGTTGCGTGACGACGAAGGAAACCGACTCGGCAACCGCGAACCTCGAACTGGGCGCGATCATCGACTCGCAGAACGTCGACACCCGGTTCATCTACCGGATCGGCATGAGCTACGAGCCGACGGCCCACGCCGCGCTGATCGGCGAGTTCGCCGGCGAAGTCCAGGGCGGCCAGGACAAAGACACCCTCGACATGATCCTGGGCATCCGCCTCGCACCGTCGCCGAAGGGCGTCCTCGAACTCGCCTACTCGAAGAACCTCCGCACCTACCGCGAGTTCGGCTGGGATGACCGTCTCCAGATCGGCGCCACCGTCCGCTGGTAACCCGAGAACCACGCTCGCCACAAGGTCACAAAAATACAAAATGAGCTACAGCCTTTTCTTCGTGCCTTTGTGTCTTTGTGGTGAAATAATCCCGGCGGTGAAGCAGTCCGTGCTTCTTCGTGGTTCGGAATCTACTTCAGGCGGGAGTCGAGTTCTTTGATGATGCCGGCAGCGATGCCAGATTCCTTCGAGTCGGCGGGGGCGATGCGGATGACCTTTTCGAAGATGTCGCGGGCCATCAGGCCTGCATCCCGGTCGCTCTTCTGGAGCAGGAGGTCAACGTAGGCGTTGCCGATCGCCATCAGGAGGGGAAGGTTCTCGGGTTCTTTTTCGAGGCCGCTTCGCAGCACGGCGATCGCGTCGCGCGTCCGGTTCTCGCGTGAAAGCCTGTTCGCCTCGTCGAGGATCTGGTCGGCGCTGAACGCCTTGAGCGTCACATCATCGGGGCGGGGCGTAAAGCTGCCAGGGGCGGCAGCCTGCTGTGCGGCTTTCGCCGCCTCGAGAACAGCGGCCTCAGCAGCCTTCTGCTGTTTGAGGAGCTCGGCCGCGGCGAGATCGCTTTCATAGCGTTTGATGACCTTCTGTGCCTCGGCAACGAACGGCCCCTTCGGATTCTTCGCGATATAGGCCTCGAGATCCGGGACCGCCTTGTCCAGGCTTTTCGAGATCGAAAGCAGATATCCGCGGTAGAACAGGCCTTCGCTCATACTGTTGGGCCGATCGTTGAGGAGTTCGAGCCCCTTCTGGATCAGGCCGTTTTCGGGTTCCGAGAGGAACTCCCGCTCCATGATGACGCACCGCACGTAAATCTCGATAGCCTTCGCCAGTTCCTCTTTTTCGAGGGCATCCATGGCTTCGTTGTATAGTGTGGCTGCCGGCCCCGTCCGGAGGGTCCGGATCATGGGCGATGAAGTCCCGGTCTTGGCCGGTTTCTCAGGTTTCCCGCCTTTATCTCCCGTCTCCGAACGGGATGTTTCAGGCGGTTTTCCGGACGGGGCAGACTTCTCTGCACCCGCAGCATCTCCACTGGCTTTCGGAATCGAAACCGCCGTCGGTTGGCCTGAGGGACGATCGGCAACGAGGATCTGCGCGCCTGGCGGGGGTGGCAGGGGAGCGACTCGCGAGGGATCTTCCGACAACTCACGCAGGCGCTGGAGAGCCTGGCTGAAGTCGGGATTCAGCGAAAGAGCCTTCCCATACGCTTCGCGTGCCTCCTGCATCCTTCCCATCGATTCGTATGCGAGACCCATGTTGTACGGAACCCAGTAGGAATCGGGCTGGAGGCGTCGAGCCTGTTCGTAGCAATGCAGGGCGTCGGCATACTGGCCGGTTTTCTTGTAGAGAATGCCGAGGTTGTTGTAGGCGTGGAAATTATTGGGCTCGAACTTCAACACTTTAAAATATATATCAACAGCTTTTGAATACTCCTTCTGCAGTGAGTATTCAAGGGCGAGCTGGAGGAGGACCTCGGTGTTTTCGGGGTCCTCCTGAAGCTTTTTCTGTAGCTCCGGAACCTTGCTCGACGCCAGTTCCGTCGAGACCTGTGCGAACGCCGCCGGGGCGACGGGATCCGCCGCGCACAACAGCACCCCGACGCCCGCCGCAGCAAGAAGGCGGAAAGCCCGGGTCATTCGAAGGGAAATCGCTGTGTCAGCGGGCTTCGACGATGAACTTGATGGCGGTTTTTTCGTTACCGTCAATATCGATTTTGGCGAATGCAATGATGGTGACCAGTTCGATGCCTTTGGGGGCGACGTAGCCGCGGGTGACGGCGATGGCCTTGACCGTCTGGTTGACGGCTCCGGCTCCCACGGCGAGCAGCTCGACCCGCGAATCGTGTTCGAGAACTGCCGCGATGGCGCCTGCGACGGATTTCGGGTTCGACGATGATGCAACTCTCAATACTTCCATGGTGTAACTCCTCTCGTTGATCTGCGACTGACGATACCACGTCGTATTCTTCTATCCTTCATTATAAGACCAGTATATCAACCTTGCAACGATCCCGTGATGAAAACGCACCGAAGCGACCGGAATCGCTTCGGTGCGGCTGATAGGCTGGACGGGAAATCAGACGGCCTTGAAGAGCAGGCTCGCGTTCTGGCCGCCGAATCCGAACGAGTTCACGACCGCATGGCGAATCTTCGCCTCGCGCGCCGTGTTGGGAACGAAGTCGAGATCGCACCCCTCGCCCGGCTGATCGTGGTTGATCGTCGGGTGAAGGAAACCGCCGCTCATCTGAATCAGGGTCGCAACCGTCCCGACCGCTCCCGCGGCGCCAAGCAGGTGACCGATCATGGACTTGGTCGAGTTCACGGCGAGCTTCTTCGCGTGATCTCCGAACACCCGCTTGATCGCGACGACTTCGACCGGGTCTCCGACCGGCGTCGAGGTTCCGTGAGCGTTCACGTAATCGATCTGTTCGACCGGAATCGAGTTCCAGGCCAGCGCCTGCTTCATCGCGAGGAACGCGCCCTCGCCGTTCGGATCGGGAGCGGTGAGATGGTAGGCGTCGGCGCTGCAGCCGTAGCCGACAAGCTCGGCAATCGGCTTCGCACCGCGTTTGAGCATGCTCTCTTCGGATTCGATGACGATGGAACCGCTGCCTTCACCCATGACGAAGCCGTCGCGGTCCTTGTCGTAGGGGCGGGAAGCCTTCGTCGGCTCGTCGTTGCGCGTCGAAAGGGCTTTCATCTGCGCGAACCCGGCGACGGTCAGAGGGGTGATGCCCGCTTCCGCCCCGCCACAGATCATCGCGTCGACGATGCCGAGCTGAATTTTCTGCCATGCCTCGCCGATCGCATGGAGGCCCGAAGCGCAGGCCGAAACGACGCAGTAGTTGGGCCCCTTGAAACCGTGAGCCATGGCGAGACACCCGGAGGCGATGTTGCAGATCATCATCGGCACCAGGAACGGGCTGACGCGGCCCGGGCCCGACTTCATATAGGTGTCGTGCTCGGCCTCCATCGTGCTGATCCCGCCGATACCGGTGGCGATGATAACGCCGACGCGCGCATGATCGACATTCTCGGAGGTGATGCCGGCCTGTTTGATCGCCATCTCGCTTGCGGCCATCGCGAACTGCGAATACCGGTCGTGGCGCCTGACTTCCTTCTTGTTGATGTACAGCGTGGGATCGAAATTCTTGACCTCCGCCGCGATGCGGGCGGTATGCTTCGATGCATCGAAGCGGGTGATGGGGCCGACGCCGCTGACGCCGGCTTTCAGGTTGGCGGCAAACTCTTCGATGCCGATGCCGATGGGAGTAACGGCTCCCATGCCGGTTACGAACACCCGTTTCATCGTAACGGACTCCTTCTGATGCCGTGATGCCGGTTCTTCAGGCGTCGACGAACTCGAGGCCGTCGAAGAACATGTGGAAGATCTCCTGGACCGTCATGATCTTGCGAACCTTGTATACATGCTCGCCGGCGAAGACGAGCCCCCGGTCGAGGTTGCCGTTTTTCGCCTCCTCGAGAGCCCTGACGATACAGAAAACGTGAGAACAGCGCTTCAGACAGCCATCGCAGGTCTCGGGCTTGAACCCTCCCTCGGCGACGGCGTCGGAAAACGCCGTCGAAAGCGCATTTCCGGGCAAGCCCACCGGGCTGTGAATCTTGAAAACGTCGCCTTCCTTCGCCTGGAGATACCGCTGTTTGAAAGTGTCCGCGGCGTTGCACTCGACGCTGGCGGCGAAGCGGGTTCCGACCTGGATGCCGTCAATCCCGAGCTTGAGAACCTCTTCGAAGTCCTCGCGATCGGTGACTCCACCGGCGATCACGACCGGGATCTTCACCGCTTCTTTGACGAGCGGGAACAAAAACCGGGACGACTTCGTCGTTCCGAGATGGCCGCCCGCCTCCTTGCCTTCGACGACGACCGCCGACGCGCCGAGAGACTCGGCCAACTGGGCCAGGCGCGCAGTGGAAACGATCGGAACGACCGGGACACCGCGCTTCTGCCCGAGTGACAAGAGGTCGCGAGAGAATCCCGCACCGGCGACGAGCAGGTCGATGCCTTCGTCTACGGCGGTCTGCATGACGTTCATGAATTTGGAAGCGGCGACGAGGCAGTTCACCCCGACGATACCACCGTTCGCGATGCTGCGCGCAAGGCGAATCTCCGCCCTCAGTTCATCCGGCTCCATCCCGGAGCCGGCGATCAGACCGATGCCACCCTCGCGGGCCACCGTACCGGCCAATCTGCCGGTCGACACGCGAATGGCCATGCCGCCCTGGATGATCGGGAAGCGCGGCCGCAGTTTACCTATGAAAAGCCGTGGAAGGATCTTCACTGAACACTCGTTTCGAGTCACCAAAAAGGCCGCCTGACGGGTCGAAAAGACCCGGCAGGCAGCCTCTTCCTGTCTGGAGAGGCCTCAGGCCTTCTTCTTGGCGATGTAGTCGACGGCGTCCTTGACGGTCTTGAGCTTCTCGGCATCCTCGTCGGGAATCTCGATCCCGAAGTGTTCTTCGAGATCCATGACCAGCTCGACGGTATCAAGGCTGTCAGCGCCGAGATCCTCGATGAAGCTGGCTTCCATGGTCACCTGCTTCTCGTCCACCTGCAGCTTGTCGACGACAATGCGCTTAACTTCTTCAAAGTGATTGGACATGACGACCTCCTGTGGTTGTGTGCAAATAATCTGGAATAATAGAATTTGTTATATAACTCAGGACATTACCATTCCGCCGTCCACGGTGAGAACCTGGCCGGTGATATAGGACGAACGATCCGACGCCAGGAAGGACACGGCGTGAGCGACATCGGTCGGCAGGCCGAAGCGGGCCATCGGCACCTGCGACAACATCTGCTCCTTGACCTTGTCCGTGAGGACGGCGGTCATGTCGGACTGGATGAAGCCAGGCGCGATCGCGTTGGCGCGTATGCCACGGCTTCCGAATTCCTTGGCGAAACTTTTGGTGAACGCGATGATACCGGCCTTGCTGGCTGCATAGTTGGCCTGGCCGGCGTTGCCCATCAGGCCGATGACGGACGCGATGTTGATCACGCTTCCGCGCTTCTGCTTGAGCATGACCTTGCACGCCGCGCGCGACATCAGGAAGGTGCCGGTGAGGTTGATCTTCAGCACGAGGTCCCACTGCTCGTCGGACATGCGCATGATCAGCCCGTCGCGGGTGATACCGGCGTTGTTCACGAGAACATCGAGACTACCCATCTTCGCAACGGTCTCGGCAACGAGCTTGTCGGCATCGGCCGCTTTCGACACATCGGCGACGCAGGTTTCGACCGTGCAGCCAGCCGCGGCCAGCTCGGCACGGGCTTTTTCGAGACCCTCGGCGTTCACGTCGGAGAGCATGACGGCATAGCCGTCGGCGCCGAGCACGCGGGCGATCTCGAATCCGATGCCACGGGCGGAACCGGTCACAAGAGCGACCCGGCGGGTCTGGGATGTTGCTGCAGAAGCGTTCGTTGTCATGCGTTGCCTCGCGTCTGAAAATGTTCGTTATCTGCCGGGCGTGACCGGATGCTGCATCCTCACGCCGGAATGCGCTTTTTTACACGATTCGGGACGGGATGTCAAGTGAACCGGTCCGGTCAGGAAGCGGCGTTTGCCTGCCCGAGCAGCGCCGAGAAGCTCTCCGGATCGCCGGCTGCAGCCAATTCCGCGGCCGGGGCGATCTTCTTGATCAGGCCGTTGAGCACTTTGCCGGAGCCCAGTTCGATGAACCGGCCAAACCCGTCGGCGGTCATCCGCTGGATCGTGTCTTCCCAACGCACCGAGCCGGTGAGTTGTTCCAGCAGCTTGCGCCGGAAATCGGACGCGGCGGTCGTCGGAGCGGCATCGACATTGGTATAGACCGGCACCTTCGCGTCGCTGAACGCAACCTGCTCGACGGCTTCGGTGAGCGCATCACGCGCTGGCTGCATCAGGGGCGAGTGGAACGGCCCCGACACCTCGAGCGGCATCACACGCCTGGCACCCTTTTCCGAGGCGAGCTTGCCGGCCTTCGCCACGGCCGCGACCGCACCGGAAATGACCAACTGGCCGGGGCAGTTGTAGTTGGCGACGACGCAGGTGCCCAGGTCGGAAGCGGCGGCGCAGAGGTCCTCGAGAACCTTCCGGTCGATGTTCAGAACCGCCGACATCGCGCCGACACCGGCCGGGCAAGCCGTTTCCATCGCGCGGGCGCGGGCATCGACCAGCCGAAGGAGATCTTCGTATCCGGCGACGCCGGCCGCATAGAGGGCCGCGTATTCACCGAGGCTGTGGCCGGCGACCCCGTCGAATGCGACGCCGTCGCGGCGGGCCGCCTCGACCATCAGGGCAGAGGCGAAAAAGATGGCAGGCTGTGTGTTGGTGGTCAGTTTCAGGGCTTCTTCAGGTCCCGTGAAGCAGGCTTCGGTGAGCTTTCGGCCGAGAACGGCGTCAGTGCGGACCGCCATCTCGGCCGCCCACGGATACGCCGTCACCATTGCATGCGCCATTCCGACCTTCTGGGAGCCCTGGCCGGGAAAGACGAAGGCGGTTTTCATGCACTCGCCTCCTTTTCCGGAGTGGTTGCGACTGACGCCGACCGAAGAGCCGACATCTGACCGGCGATCCGTTCGAACTCCTTGAAGAACTGCGTTTCCAGCTTGTCGAAGATCGCGGAACACGGCTCGCAGGTTTCCAGCATGCCGCTGATCTGGCCGGCCATGACCGACCCATCCTCGACGTCACCGTCGACGACGGCCTTGCGCAGGCTGCCCTTGGCCATCTCGTCGAGCTGCTCGGGGGTCGCCCCCTTGAGCTCGGCCGCGACGTAGCACTTCGCAAGCTTGTTGCGGATGACACGCACCGGATGCCCAGTCGTGATGCCCGTCGCCACGGTGTCGCGATCCTTCGCCTGCGCGACGACCCTCTTGTAATTCTCATGCACCTGGCACTCATCGGACAGGATAAACCGGGTGCCCATCTGGACACCTTCGGCGCCGAGCGCAAAGGCAGCCAGGATGCCGCGGCCGTCGCCGATGCCGCCGGCCGCGATGACCGGGATCGAAACAGCATCGACGACCTGCGGAACGAGCACCATCGTGGTGACCTCGCCGATATGGCCGCCCGACTCGTTTCCCTCGGCGATCACGGCGTCGACGCCCGAGCGTTCGAGCCGCTTCGCGAGAGCGACGGACGAAACGACCGGGATGACCTTGGTTCCGATCTCCTTGAATGCCTTTACATACGGCCCCGGATTGCCTGCGCCGGTCGTGATGACCGGAACACGCTCTTCAAGGCAGACTTTCACGTTCTCCGGCGTCTGGGGCATGAGCAGCATCAGATTGACCCCGAACGGCTTCTGCGTGTGGGACTTGATTTCCCTGATTTCCCGGCGAAGATCCTCGGGCATCATCGACCCCGAGCCGAGCACGCCGAGCCCGCCGGCATTGCTCACCGCGGCGACGAGGGAAGCCGAGCTCACCCATGCCATGCCGCCCTGCAGGACCGGGTATTTGATTCCAAGAAGGTTCGTTATTCGAGTGGAGATCATGTTGGTTCCTCTCTGGTTCGGGAAATGGAACGTACCGGTTCAGGTACAAATGAAACCGGCGCAGGGAGCTCCCCGCGCCGGACGGTTATCTCTTGCTCACGACGCCGCCGAAGAACCGGCTTCGCCGTGCAGACGGCTCGCGATATGCTTCACGACATCGGAGGCCCCATACTGAGCCGCAAGATGTATAGCGTTTGCAATAGAAGCAGCCTTGAACTTGCCATGACAGACGATCGAGCAACCGCCGATGCCGAGCAGCGGGGCACCGCTGTATTCCGGCGCATCCGTCCGCACACGGCGGAGGTTTCCGAGGACGGTGCTCGCCATCTCGGCAGGAATACCGGCTTTCGCCACGCCCTGTTTGATCGTTCCCATGATGAGGTCCGAAAGGCCTTCGCTGGCTTTGAGCAGGATGTTGCCGACGAAGCCGTCGCAGACGACGACGTGCGCGTGACCCTCGAATAAGCTGTCAGGCTCGACGTTGCCGACGAAATTCAGCGCCCCGCTCTGTTTCTCGAGCAGTTCGTAGACGGATTTGGTCAACTCGTTGCCTTTTCCCGCCTCACCGCCGATGTTCAGCACACCGATCTTCGGCTTTTCGACGCGGCAGATGGCCTCGTAATACGAGACACCCATGTGGGCGAACTGCACGAGATGATTCGGGCGACAATCAACGTTCGCGCCGACATCGAGCACCAGCACGCCATTTCCCGAAGCGGTCGGAAGCATGACGGCAATGGCAGGCCGCTCGACACCAGGCACACGTCCGATCTCAAGCAGGGAAGCGGCCATCTGCGCTCCGGTGCTCCCCGCGGAGAGGAAGCTGCTCGCGCGGCCATCTTTGACGAGACGCGCGGCGACCGCCACGGAGGCGTTTTTCTTCTTGCGCAGCGCCGTCGTCGGCGACTCGCCCATCTCGACCATCTCGGGCGTGTCGACGATCTCGCATCGACCTTCGGCCTCGGGCCAGACGGCAAGAATCTCGTTCCGGCGCCCGACGAGAATCAACTCGGCCGTGCCGGCCTCGAGATACTGTCTGGCGCCGAGAACGAGTTCACGGGGCGCGAAGTCCCCGCCCATGACATCGATGGCGACTTTCATTCGTCAGGTGTCAGGGGGTGATCAGGCTCAAGCCTTCTCGACGTCGAGAACCTTGACCTTCTTGCTGTAGTGACCGCACGCCGGGCAGACCCGGTGAGCGAGCTTGGTTTCAAAGCACTGCGGACATTTCGCGAGGGTAATCTCGGGAGCGCGGTAGTGATTCCGCCGATTCCGCTGGCTCATCTTTGATACACGATGCTTCGGACACGCACCCATGGTAGTTCCTCCAGATCAAAAATAGGAATGAAGTCTTGCTACTATAGCAGAAATCGGCTTCCGAGTCAAACGCCGTTCACGAGTTTGTACCCCCGGCGATTTCCGCCGGCCGCTGCCGGAGGCGCGCGAAGGCCAGAATGCCGCCGAGCGCGATCGACAAATACGCAGCCACGAGCACCCGGTACTCG
>JAGOCE010000073.1 GCA_017998915.1 Candidatus Ozemibacteraceae bacterium | reverse complement strand
CGGCGTCGAGGTCTCGCACCTGTCGAAAAACCAGCTCGCAACGGTGCGCAACCGGCAGATCGGCTTCGTGTTCCAGGGATTCAACCTCCTGGCACGAACGAGCGCCCTCGAAAACGTCGAGATGCCGATGGTGTATGCGAACGTGCAGCCTGAGGAGCGCCGCGAACGAGCCCTGGCCGCGCTCGCCTCGGTCGGTCTGACCGGCCGCGAGCACCACACTTCGAGCCAGCTGTCAGGCGGCCAGCAGCAACGCGTCGCGATCGCCCGGGCTCTCGTCAACAAACCAGCCGTCATTCTCGCCGACGAGCCGACGGGCAATCTCGATTCGCGATCGAGCGTCGAGATCATGGCGATTTTCCAGGGCCTGAACGAGCAGGGCATCACGATCGTGCTCATCACCCACGAGCCGGATATCGCCCAGTATGCAAAGCGAAACGTTCGTGTGAAAGACGGCCTGATCTCCAACGACTCCCTGGTCGAGCGCCAGCTCGATGCGACGGCCGAACTGGCCGCCCTGCCACCGCTCGAACAGAACGGCTTCGCCGACGAGACCGAGCCGCCGGCCATCGAAGAGCGGGAAGGAGCGAAACTTCCATGAACCTCTGGGGCGTCGTCCGGCTAGCCCTGATCAGCATCGCACGCAACAAGATGCGCTCGTTTCTCACGGCGCTCGGCATCATCATCGGCGTCGGATCAGTCGTGACGATGGTCGGAGTCGGCCAGGGCGCCTACGCGTCAGTGCAGAATGAGATTTCCAAGATGGGCACCAGCCTGATCATGATCATGCCCGGCAGCTCCTCGTCGGGCGGTGCCCGCATGGGCATGGGCACCATGACAACCTTGACGGAGGCTGACGCAGACGCGCTCGCGGTCGACTGCCCCTCGCTCAGCATGGTTTCGGCGGTCGTGAGAACCAGCGGCCCCATGGTGTATGCCAACCAGAACTGGTCGACCCAGGTGATGGGCGTCGGCATCGATTACCTCGACATCCGCGCCTCCAAGGTCACCACCGGCAGGTATTTCACGGACCAGGAGGTCCGCAACGGCGCCAAGGTCTGCGTCCTGGGCAAGGTCGTCGCCGACAACCTGTTCGGCTCGATCACCCCCATCGGCCGGACCATCCGGATCAAGAAAATGCCGTTCGAGGTCGTCGGCGTTCTCGAGGAGCGTGGCCAGAGCGGCCCCGGCCAGGACCAGGACGACGTCGCTCTGGCGCCGCTGGAGACGGTGAAACGCCGTATGATGGGAATCAGCCACATCAACATGATCATGGCATCCGCCGTGAGCGACGATGCGGTCGTTGAAGCCAAGGAGGAGATCTCGAACGTGCTGCGCCGCCGGCACCGCCTGACGGACAACCAGGACGACGATTTCCAGATCCGCACGCAGGCTGACATTGCGGCGATGGCCGGCTCGACCCTCGGCATCATCACCCTGCTGCTCGGCGCGATCGCCTCGGTTTCGCTCGTGGTGGGCGGTATCGGCATCATGAACATCATGCTCGTCTCGGTCACCGAGCGAACCCGCGAGATCGGGATCCGCATGGCCATCGGCGCCCGCGCACGCGACATCCTGACCCAGTTTCTCGTCGAGTCGGTGACGCTCTCGTGCGTCGGCGGCCTGATGGGAATCTTGCTCGGCATGGGCCTGACCAACATCATCTCGCGATTCACCGAGTGGCAGGTCTATGTCTCGATCCCGGCGATGATCATCGCGGTCACGTTCTCGGCCGCCGTCGGTATTTTCTTCGGCCTGTACCCGGCCTGGAAAGCCTCCCAGCTCGACCCGATCGAGGCCCTGCGGTTCGAATGACGCGTTATTTTCGCCCTGAGCTTGTCGAAGGGCGAGTTCATCTCGTGCTTCGATAGTCTCAGCACGAACAGGAACGCGAAACGGGCTTTGTCATCCTGGAATCAATTGGAAGCGGCTCCCCCGGGAAGCGCTCGACTGAGCAGCTGCGACAGGATGCCGAGCGTGGAAACGCCGGCCAGCGACGCGTTTCGTTCGAGACCGCGTCCTTCGATGAACACGCTCGTCTGCTGCATCGATTCGGCGATCGTTCCGAAGGCATCCGCGAACAGGGAATTGGCCGTCGCGGCCTTGATTCCCTGCGCAAGGCCTCCTGCCGCCTGGCGAAGGAGGGTGCGGGCCTGTTCGTCGGGCGCATACGCCTGGGCCTTGATAACGCGGGCATCGAGAAGGAACCGCAACACCTGGATTCTGTCGTAGGGGAAAGGGAGCAGCGCATCTTCCGTTCCGCTGGTGCGGCGTCGGTCCAAGAAGCCTTCCATGTCGGCTTCGAGCGCGACGACAGGTTCGAGAGCGACCATTTTTCGGAACGTCTTCCACTTTTCTCCGTCAAGGGTCGCCCCGGCCTGAAGTGCATCGAGCAGGTTTCCCTCGAGACCGGCAGGCGCCAGGAGCAAGTAGCCGGGCCCAACGTGCAGAATCGGGCGGTCGGCCGTGCCGTCGGTACCGACGGCGTTCACGGTGAATCCCGTCGCGCGGGGCATTCTGACCGAGACGTCGAACAGGTTTTCCCAGGTTTGCGGCGCGATGTTCCCGGTCACCAGGGCAGCATACTCCCCGGGGCCGCGGACGAAGACGAACAGCTCGTCCGGAACGAACGAGTGGGCTGCGGAAAAGGCTCTGAGCGCTTCGAGCATCGTTTCGGCCGTTTTGTTTCCCTTCTGCGTATCCTTCTTTTTCGATACCTTCACCGGCTCGCCGCGCGCATTCGCCCGGATCTGGTCCCTGGCGTGAGCTGCCGCCTCGAACGCATCGAAAAAGATCTTCTCGGGGGCGGTCGCGACGGGTGAGGCGACCTGGGCCGGTGCAGCCCCGCCTTTCATGAGCCGGTCGAAGCCTTCCCTGAGTCTGAAGTAGCCGCACACCACCGGATCAGCCAGGGGAGCCGGGACCACCGCCCCGCCATCCACCGCCGCGCCGGCGGCGGGCATATCGACCATTGTCAGAAAAGCAGCCGCACTCAGCGCCAGAAGCGCCGCTGCAAACAGAAGCCGGCGGCTCATCACATGTGTTTGGAGAGCGATTCCCATGGCAGTCCTCCCCTTCTCTCGTTCATCCCCTTTGTCGGCTGAAGGTCGAACTTCGTCCAGTTTCGAGGATGCGAAAGAAAACCGGGAAACCTGCCGATAGGGGGTCACCGAGGAGTTCGCATGCCATTTCCGCGCAGCGGAGCACGAGTGACATCAGGACATGGAAGCGGGCGTCGGCCGGTCTTCGCGGCCTTGACGCTCCTGCTCGCGTGTTTCTGCTGGTTTTTTGCGCCCGCCATCGCCGATGCCGGCGCCTGGGCCCTCAACGCGACGCGTTGGACCGACCAGGATGAGCAGGTCTACAGCGATTTCGTGGCGCGGCTCGGCGAGTCGGGCCATCCGAACCTGAACCGGTTCATACGGGATAGCTCGCAGAACCCGCTGTATGGCAGCGAGGACCAGAAGTTCAACCTGTCGCCCGACTGCGCCGATTTCCCGTATCTCGTGCGGGCCTACGTCGCCTATAAACTGCGCCTGCCCTTCGGATACGTGTGCGAGATCACAAAGAAGAGCCGCGGCGACGAGCGGTACAGCCACGGCAACCGGCCGAAATGTTACAAGGACCAGGACTCGTTCTCGGCACCGCAGAAGTTGTTCGGCTATGTCACTCTTATTAATTCTGGATACTATAGAATGGCGCCGGAGGTCGAGACCGGCGACACCTACCCGGTCCGGATCGGCCCCGATACGATCCGCCCCGGAACGGTGTATTACGACCCGAACGGGCATGTGGCGCTCGTCTACAAGGTGACGGAGGATGGGCGCGTGCGGCTGATCGACGCGCACCCCGATCGGAGCGTCTCGCGCCCATGGTTCGGTGGCAAGTTCGCGCTCGGCAGCAAGTCCCAGGGGGGCGGCTTCCGCAAGTGGAGGCCGATCTGGTATGGCAGCGACGGCCAGGTTCATCGCCTCACGAATCACAATATCAAAGACTATTCAGCCGACGATCAATACCGCGGCTCGTACGAGTTTCAGGGAATGAACGGTCTCTCCTATTTCGATTACGTGCGGGCACGGCTGAGTTCGCGCGGCGGCCGGGTGCGACCGTTCGAGGATTTCAGGGCCATGATGGAGGACATCCACGAGGACATCCGGTACCGGGCCCTGGCCGTCGATCTCTGTATCCAGGCCGGCATCCACCGCAAGCCGCATCCGGGCTCGCTTCCGTGGAACATTTACGGGACCGACGGCGAGTGGGAATCATTTTCGACACCGTCGCGAGACGCGCGCCTGAAAGTGGCCTTCCAGGATTTCTATGCCCAGACCGAGCGAATGATCCGGATGGCTGCCCGCCGCGACCCGGCGATCGAGTATGCGGGCTCAGCCGACCGGCTCGCGGCCGAACTTCTGACGCTCTACGACTCACTCAGCCCGCAACTGACGGTGACCTACGAGAATTCAGCCGGCGCCTCGGTGACGTTGACGTTCCATCAGGTTCTCGAGCGGCTGTTCGACCTCTCGTTCGATCCGTATCACGCGATCGAGTACCGGTGGGGCGCGGCCGGCGACGAACTGCGCACGGCACCTCCCGACGCGGGGAAGCGCCGGATGTATGACCAGGAGCGACGGCTGCGCAACCAACTCGAGCGGCTCTACAACGTCCCGACGCCGCTCGTCATGGGGCCGGAACGGCCGCCCGACATCGACATCAGGCGGCGCCTGGCGGAAATCGCGGGCGGAGCGGCTCCCCAGACGGAGATCATCGTCGCCAGCGCCGAACTCGAAGACGTCCAGGCCGCGGCACCCCGGGAAATGGAGCGCGTGAACGCCCCCGCACAGCCCCGTGAAACCGGGCCGATGTCCGGCGGTTCCGCGGACGCGCCCCCGCCTCTCGCGGACGGTTCCGAACCCGCGCAGGCCCTTCCCGAAGAAGCGGCACGACTGGCGTCTCCCCGGCGAGCTACGCCGGAGGAAACGGATCGACAACTCTGGAAATTCGCCGACGCGGTCATCGGAGGCGCCGAGTCGGCAATCGCCGGCGCCCTGCCGCCTGCCGCAGCGCATAATGCCCGATGAGGGACGAAAGGATCGGGTGATTCAACACTATATACATCGACCGGTATTCAAATTCACTTCAGCAGGGAGGTCGTCATGTTCTGCATTGCCTTCAGCATCGCCGTCATCCTCCTGGTGGCGGTTCTCGCCAGGCCCGAACAGTGGCCGGGACGTCTGGCCGAATTCCTGAGGGAGACCCACGTTCATCATGGATAAACGATTCAGCATGGCCGAGGTCTGCCGCATCACCGGTCTCGCGGCGCACACGATCCGCTACTACGAAACCCAGTTCCCCAGATGCCTCACCGCCGAACGGACGGCGGGCGGCCACCGAAAGTATCGCCAGGAGCATATCGACGTCCTGAGACGCATCATGCAGCTGGCGAGATCGGAAGGGAAGTCGCTGCGCGAGATCCGCGAGGCCCTCGGCGAAGACGGGTGCGATGCGTTCCGGCCCGCAGACGAGGTCAACCAGACCCTCTCCCTCGTGCTGCAGAACCTGCAGGAACTGAACACCCGGAACGCCCGCCTGGACAAACTGATCACGCTTCTGCTCGGGGAAGCCGCCCCGCCTCACCGTGAAACGCTGCTTTCGCAGATCGATGCGGCCAGGCAGGACTCGCGGGCAACGCTCGACGATTCCCGGCGCGCTCTTCTGGAAATCGGCATGCGCGAGCTTCTCGAGTCAGACGACGAGCCGGACGGTCATGAACATTGACGTCGCCTTCACCCCCGACCAGGTGCAGGCGCCGTCGAGCAAGGTATGCATCGTGGTGGATGTCCTCAGGTCGACTTCCACGCTTCAGGTCATCTTCTCACGGAAGCCCGCGAAGGTCATCCTGACCCCGACGGTGCAGAAGGCGATGAAGTTCGCCTCGCAGCAGAAAGTGCATCCGATGTTGTGCGGGGAGCGCAGCGGGGTGCTGCCCGAGGGATTCGACCACGGCAACAGCCCGCGGGAGTACGCGAATCTCGATCTCGCGGGCAGGACCGTGGTGTTCACGTCGAGCAACGGCACGCGAGCCGTTGCCGACGTGAACCTGGCCCCACACGTGTTTCTGGGCTCGTTTCTCAACGCCGGCGCCGTCGTTGAGGCGGCCCTCGCCGCGGCGACGAAGGGGGGGCTGGACATCACGATGGTCTGCGCCGGCCGTGAGGAGCGGTTCGCCATCGACGACGCCTACTGCGCCGGTTTTCTCGTCTCGCGGCTGATGAGCCAGATTCCGTCGGACCAGGCGTTCGAGGTCGGCGAAGGCGGCCAGGCAGCGCTGGCGGTCTACGGATATTACCGTGATCCGCTGAAACTGCTGCAGAATTCCGGAGCCGGGCAGGCGGTGCTGCGCATCGGCATGGCCGACGATCTTGCCTTCCTGCTCCAGCAGGACCTGTATCCTGTCGTCCCGTGCCTCGCCCAGCGCGACCAGCCCGTTTCCGGCTGGGGGTTTTCTCTGCTGGTCTGATTCTGGTATCCTTCCGTCATCGTGAGATGGATCGGACCATGACAAAACGCTTTGCCCTGCCCGAAGGGATCGACCGGCTGTTCCGGCTGGTCGTCGTCATCAACCAGCGGGTCACCGAAACCGAGGCGTTGGAAGCCGCCGCGGCAATTGCATATTATGCAATATTTTCTCTTTTTCCGCTCCTGATTTTCCTCATCGCGATCTACAGCTCGGTTTTGCAGAGCAACGAGTTGCAAGCGCAGGTGCTGAGCTACTGCGACCAGTTTCTGCCCGGCTCGCGCACGATCGTCAACGAAAACATCCGGCAGGTCATCGAGCTTCGGGGAACGGTCGGCCTTCTCGGCATGGCTGTCCTGCTCTGGTCGGCCACGGGTGTCTTCGCCGGCATCTCGCAGAACATCAACCAGGCATGGAAAGGTGCGCCGGCCCGTAATTTTCTGCACGAGCGGTTCCTCGCCCTGGTCATGGTCGCGGGCCTGATCTGCTTCGTCGTCGTTTCGCTCGTCGCGACCGCCGCGTTCAACCTGTCTCTCAAGATCGCATCGGTCATGGGCCACGAGTTCATTGCCGGAATGAGTTTTGCCGGCAGGTGGTTCGTCCGGCTGACCCCGTTTTTTGGCATTTTCACGTTGTTCACGCTCCTGTACCGGCTCGTTCCGAATACGCGCGTCCGGTGGCGGGAAGCGATCGCCGGCGGCTTTTCCGCAGCCGTCTGCTGGGAAATCACCAAACACGTGTTCACCTGGTTTCTCGGAAGCGACTGGAACAGCTACCAGCTCGTCTACGGCTCCCTGGCCGCCGTCGTGGCGCTGCTGCTCTGGGTCTACATCTGCAGCATCATCATCCTGATGGGTGCCCATCTCAGCGCCGGCATCGCCCTCGTCTACCGCGACGACGCCGGCGCCTGACCGTTCTTTCCGCCTCTGGACCGTTCGCCGCCTGCCGGCGGGAGAATGACGGCCGGCAGCCTCAGGGGGAATGGTAACCTTCATTCATGAGTCACCTCCACTCGCCGATCAGGATGAATGGGGCCCAGAAGTAGGGGTGGGCGAACCGGGGGGAGGCCAGGAGGGTGCGGCGGGCGGCGGTAAGGGCGCCGAGGTGAGAGGGTGTGCCGGCCTGCAGGTTCCTGTAGAAACCGGACATGAGCTCGGAGGTGGCCTCGTCGCTGACGCTCCAGAGCGAGACGGTCAGTCGAGGGGCGCCGGCGTAGAAGAAGGCTCGGGCGAGACCGGAGATGCCCTGGGCAGCACCGCTCGGGTCCTCAACACCGGTCTGGCAGGCGGAAAGGGTCACCATTTCAGCGTTCAGTGTCAGGCCGAAGATCTCACCCATCTTGAGGAACCCGTCCTCCTGCGGATCGCCGTACAGCGAAAGCGCGAGGCACGGCTCGGCAAGCCCTTTCACCTCGCCCGGCAGAATGCCGTGGCAGGCGAAGTGCAGGAAGGAGAACTCCTGCAAGGTCTGCAACGCGTTCAGGGCTTTAACGGTGCTCTCCAGGGCTTCCGGCCCGAGGAGGATGCTCTCGTCTTTCTTCTGCGGATACAGGATGCCCGCGATAGCCTCGACCTCGGTGCGCGTGCCCGGAAGCGGAGCCAGAGAGACACGTCCGTCTGGAGCGGCACGAATGGCGCGGGTCGCCGACCGGCTTTTCGTCGTATCGACCTGCCTGAGAGCGAGCGCCACATCCCACGCCCCCTGGTTCAGTGCGGCTCGTAGGGAGCCGGACGCGGGCATACCCGAAGCCGGCATCTGTATCTGTTCTTCCGAATACACGGGATCGCCAAGCAGGAGGCCGGGCCGTGTCGGCTTTTTCAGCGTATCGCGATTTGCACGATCAGTCCGTATCGCCTTCAATATTGTAGCTGATGGTATATAAGAGATATTCGCATGACGGAACAGGTAGTCCATTTCCTGGAATGTCGCTCCAGTATCGCTCACCGGCAAACATTCAAAGGGAATCGAGCTCAGCACATCGTGGGAAACGATGATGAGCGTCTGCGATGCGCAGAAGGTCTGGGAGGCCAGGAACGGTGCGAGAACCGCCTGGTAGAGGTCCAGTCCGGCCGCTTTGAAGACATCTTCGGGAACCTGCTGTGAAATCGCCAACTGAAACGCGGCGACTTTCTCCCGGACCTGTTTTCCCGATACAGGCCGAGCAAGGAAGGTGAAGTGGCTCCGATCGATGAGAAAGCCGAACAATTCCTCCTCGCCGACCCAGTAGCTCAGCATCATCTCATCGGGCTGTAATACCTCTTTCTGCAGTTCTTCAATGGTGACGATCGCGGGTTTTCGTAGTGCCACGAACCTCGGATATTTCCGGGCAAACTCGGTTTCAAGAGCCTTGCGTTCGGAGCGAAGCTCGCCCAGGAGCAACTCCTGCTTCGAGACAAGTTCCGAATTGCGATCTTTCAGGGGCTTCATCAATTCCCTGGCTTTGGATTCCTGCAGGATTCGCAGACGAAAATCGAGACCGCGAAGCCGTTGCAGGTCTTCCTGGGAAATGCCGCTCATCTTCTCTGCGGAAGCCTTTGCCATCTGGTCGAGAAAGGCCCTGGACCTGGAATACTCGGTCGCCCCGAAGCCCTGCGGCAGGTGTCGCACGGCTTCATCTGTTTTTTCCTGTTGATACGACGCGATGGCGCTCAGAAACAAGCTGGTGTTTGACGCTTGATCCTGGCGGAATTTCTCGGAGAAGTCTTCTCCGCCGGCAAGCTGGGAAGATCGTTCCAGGGCTTGAATTCCACGGGTAAAGAGTTCGAGGGCCGCGGGATAGTTCTTTTGATCCTTTTTCATGGCTGCCATGGAATTCAGGGTTAACGCAACGTCCGGGTGAGCCCCGCCGAGAATATTTTCTCGGATATTCAATGCCCGGGTGAAAAGAGGCTCGGCCAGCTCGAATTTTCCTTGCTCGGCGTAGAGCCTTGCCAGGTTGTTCAGGCTCATGGCCACGTCGGGGTTGTCACTGCCGAGAGATTTCTCCCGGATTTCCAAAGCCCGCTTCTGAAATGCTTCGGCATCCGGATATTGTTCCCGGGAACGATAGAGGTTGGACAGGTTTCCAAGGATCGTCGCCACGTTCGGATGCTCGGCACCAAGGGTCTTCTCGAGAATGGCCAGCGCTCTCAGATACAGATGTTCGCTCTCCGTCTGGTTCACCTCGGCCAGGTTGTTCAGACTGACCGCAATGGCCGGATGTTCTTTTCCATATATATGTTCACGTATTTCAAGAGCGCGCAGATAGAGCGATTCCGCTTCGGTCATCTTTCCCTGGTCACGGTACAACCCTGCCAGGTTATTCAGGCAGATCGCGACTTTTTCGCGTCCGAGGACCTTTTCGCTGATTTCGAGGGCCCTTTTGTAGAGCGGTTCCGCCTCGGAGTATTTTCCTTGCACGGCGAAGAGCAATGCGAGGTTGTTCAAGGTTCCAGCCACGTCCGGACTTTCTCTTCCGAAAGCCTTTTCACGGATTGCCAGCGTCTGCCGAGCGAGTCGTTCGGCCTCACGGTATTTCCCCATGCTCTTGTAGACGGAACTGAGGTTTCCCATCACGGTTGCCACATGCGGATGGGCGGGCCCGAGGACGTTCTCGATGAGACTCAAGGCCTTCCTGAATTCATCGGCGGCTTCGAAATACTTTCCCTGGGCGTCGAAAATACTGCCGAGATTGCCGATCGCGGCGGCCGTGGTGGGATGGTCGGGACCGAAGGCCGAACGGTTTATTTCCAGAACCCGTTTTTGAAGGCTCTCGGCCTCGGAATACTTCCCCAGCTCGATATCGAGTTTGGCCAGGACGGTCAGGCTGACAGCCGTCTCAGGATGGTCTTTCCCCAGCGTTTTTTCGCAGATTTCCCCGGCGCGGCGGCAGAGAGGCTCCGCCTGGGCGAATTTTCCCCGGGCACGATAGAGCTCGGCCAGCTCGTTCAGGTCGGCCACGATGGCCGGGTGATCTTTGCCCAGAAGCTTTTCGTCCACAGCCAGAGCACGCAGGTAGAGGGGCTCGGCCTCGTCATACCTGCCCAGAGAGACATACGCCACGGCCAGGTTGTTCACGCTTTCAGCCACCTTCGGATGCTCTTTGCCGAAGGCATGCTCGCGAATATCGAGAGCCCGCCTGAAGAGGGGTTCGGCGAGGTCGGATTTGCCTTGCGCCTGGTAGAGAAGGCCCAGGCCGTTTAGCGTGATCGCCACGTCAGGCTGATCTTTGCCGAGAGCTTTCTCTTGAATAGAGAGAGCCTTTTTATAGAGAGGCTCGGCTTTGGAATGATCCGATCCTTTTCTGAACGAATCACCCATATTGCACATGATCGAGGCAACGATCGGGTGGTCATTCCCCAGTTTTTTGACCATCATGTCCAGAGCTTGCCGGTGCGCCGATTCGGCTTCGGAAAATCGTCTGCCGTTGGCATACATCGTGGCGAGAAGATTCAGCTGGGCGGCCGCCTCGAGGCTTTCCTCTCCGTACACGATCTTGCATGAGCGAAGGGCCTGTTCGAGAAGAGGAATTGCCTCGCCGAACTGGCCCCGGCCGGCAAACGACATCGCCTTTTCCGTCAGTTCCCGAGGTTCCTGTTCCGGCGACAACGCCCAGCAGCACATCGTTATCAACAAAATACTGGAACAAACCATCACTGCGCACGCACATGTTCTCATCGTATCGTTCAGCTTCTCCCATTCACGTTCCGGTTCAGCCCGATCGACACCGAAGAGCCGGGAACACCCCCGACAGAAAAGCCATGATGAGGCTCAAGCGCCGACCGATATATCGCGTTCGACATAGAATTCCTCCCGGAATCTTCGGAAAAGGCCGCGAAATGCAGCGGTCATTTTTCATGGGCGGTCCAGACGCCGTCGAAGGCTTCGAGAAGCCCGGGATGCCGACGGAACTCCTCGAGGCGTTTCAGGAATACCTTTGCGGGGGGATCTTCGAACCGGTCCGCCAGCTCCCTGAACAGGGCTGAGGCCTCGTCGATCCGCTTCGAGAAATAGGCATCCATGGCTTTCCGGTGAAGATCGAGGAATCCGCCCGGGGCACAGCCGCGAATGCCTGCCAGGTGATAGATGTTCGCCGGCTCGGTTTTCCCTTTCACCTTCACCTTGTCCAGCAGGCGCAGGTCGAAGGAATCCCCGACGGCGGCGGCCGTTTTCTCCCCGATGATGATCGAGACGCCGTACTGTTTTCCAAGCCCTTCGAACCGGGAGGCGGTGTTGACCGAGTCGCCGATGGCCGTGTAGGAGAACCGTTCCTCGCTCCCCGCGTTGCCCACGATCGCCCTGCCGGTGTTGATGCCGATGCGACACCTCATCGAAGGGACGGAGCCGGAGACGGCGGACGCGTTGAATTCCGCCGCTTTTTCCTGCATGGCGAGAGCCGCCCGACAGGCGAGTTCCGCGTGGTTGGGCAAGTCCAGGGGGGCATTCCAGAAGGCCATGATGGCGTCGCCGATGTATTTATCCAGGGTTCCCTCGCGAATCAATATTTCTTTCGATATTGATCCAAGGAAGCGGTTAAGGATCTGGATCAGGTCGGCCGGGGGCAGGGATTCGGAGATGGTGGTGAAGTTGGCGATGTCGGAAAAGAGGATGGTGATCTCGCGTTCCTCGCCGCCGAGCCGCACCTTGCCCGGGTCTGCAATGAGCTGTTCCGCCACGGCCGTCGACACGTATTTGCCGAACACCCCTTGAATGAACATCCGTTCGTCGCGATCGAGACGGGCGATTCCCTGTGTCGAGATGACGTGCTGAAACAACCAGCCGAGGAACACGCCGCTGAGCGGCAGAAGGAGTGAATGGCGCGAAAGGGCGTATAGGGCGGTCCCGAGGTAGGCCAGCCCCAGAAGCGCGCTTGCCAACCACCAAGCGAGCCCGCCAGCATATATCGTAATAAGGATACTCCCAAGGATCGCGCCGGCGATGATCGCGCGGCTGAGACCCGGGCCGACCTCCCGGATCACCGTGTCGGCGGCCCGATGCAGCATCTGAAGGGCATGGGCATGGATTACCACGCCGGGCATGAAGCCCATCGGGGTCGCTTGGATATCGTGAGCATCGAGGGAGGTGCGACCGACGAGCACGGTCTTTCCAGCGACCAACTCGGCGAGGCTCTTCACGCCCCAACGTTCCCGCACGCCGTCCGGAACTCGGTCAAGAAGGACGTCGCTGTAGGAGACGATCGGGAATGCCCGCTCGGCGGTCTGCCGAAACGTGAGCCAGTGGCGCCGCCCGAGCGTTTCCCTGGTCCAGCCGAGGAGTTCCAGGTCGCGGCGGCCGCCCTCGGCCTCGGCGACGGCAAGGGCGAACGAGGGGTGGCCGACATGGATGAAGTCGTATTGCCACGCCTCGTTGGCGAAGTTAACGGGGGAATTGGCCAGTCCCCAGGGGATCCCGCCCTCCAGGAGCCCGTCGACAGGCCTGGTCAGGATGCCCTTCTCCAGTTTCGCCCCGAGCACCACCGGGATGTCGTATCTGTTCCGGGCGTCCAAGAGTGACGCCATCGTCGCATATTGAGGTAGATAGAAATCGGCGAACGACTCGGAGAAGAGCAGGTCGAAACCGACTTTCGCCGCGCCGCACTCCCCGAGACGCTCGATGAACGCGGCATGCAGGGAGGGGGGCCAGGGCCAGCACAGGTTCCGGTATGCCCGAAGGCCGGGCTCGTGTTTCAGCGCCTCGAACGAGACCTCGTCGATCGCCGCGACCACAATATTATAGCTTTTATTATACTCTATGTTCAGACGATAGAGGAGCGACCTCAGCCTGAACTCGGTGAACCGGCCCCAGGCGAGGCCCGAGAACAGCCCAGCCAGGGCGAACGCCAGGAACGCCGAGAGCAGATAGACCGCACGATGCCTGCGCAAGGTCTCGTTTTCCCCGGTCTATTTCGCGAAGAGCGGTTCCCAGCGGATGGCATCGGCTTCCTCCCGCGAGAACTTCAACCCGTTGAGCGCCGCGCGGAGATGCTCGTTCAGCAGGCCAGTCTTTCCCGTTTCCCGGGCAAACAGCCGGAACTGCTGAAGGGCATTGCCGAAGAACCCCTGCCGCAGGAACAGGATGCCCTTCACCAGGTGGACGGTCGGATCGCCGGGCTCGGAAAGGTTCCGCTCGGCCTCCCGGAGCCGATCGTCGAAGGAAGCGTCAGGCTTTCCGGGGAAATAGAACAGCCCGCTCTGGGTGAAGACCTGCTGGCTTTCCCTCAAACCGGTGAGGGTCACCGTCCAGGTCATGCCGGGCTCGAAGGCTGCCACAGGTTCGTTCAGGAACGGAACGGGCGTTTCAAACTGCTTCTCGATGCCTTTCGCAGCGCATGTCACCTTCACCCGGTAGGTCATCGCGCCCTCGACCGGGCTCCAGAACATCTCACTGACGTCGCCGTGAACCGACCCGAGGGGGAACAGCAGGCGCTTTCGCCCGGCCCCGCGCGAGATGTTGACGACGCTCTCGCCTTCGGTCGTCCGGGAAAGTGCCTCGAGAATCTCTGGGGCCAGGGTCACGAGGGAGGCATCAGGTTTCTGCCCGAGAAATGCCGATACCTCGAACCGCGTCGACGGAGGAATCATCTTCACTCCCTTGACCGGGTCGACCAGGAAGACGAGGCGCGCCTTCCCGCCAGCGCCGGTCTCGATGCAATCGTCCGTCATGATCTGGTTCTCGCTCACGAGGGGCGTCTTCTGCCCCGCTCTCACCAGCCAGACCTCGCCTTTGACGAAGGTCGCCAGCGCCACCCCCGAAGAGGCGAGAGCAGATTTCCCGTCTGGCCACCCGACTGCGGCCCCGGCATCCGCCGCCGGCGCCGGCCCAGCCAGAATCTGGATGATCAATATCAATACGAATAGTATAACCCGGCAGTCCCTCATCGCATCCTCCCAAACCCATTCCATTCTCTTCCCGTACGTTACCAGGGGCGAGG
>JAGOCE010000465.1 GCA_017998915.1 Candidatus Ozemibacteraceae bacterium | reverse complement strand
ACGCCCCCCGTCGCGGCGATCGAAGTCGCGAAGAAGCCCGCCGTCGAGGAAGAGCCTGCGCTCACCTGGTATGAGCGGCTCAGCACCGGCTTGCGCAAGACACGCGAAAGCTTCGTCGGCAAGGTGAAAAACCTGGTTCTCGGCCGGGCGAAGATCGACGACGACCTGCTCGAAGACCTCGAGGAGACGCTGTTCGAAGCCGATCTCGGCGTGAAGACCACCCAGGAGCTTCTGCAGTATCTGCACGCAAAGGTTGCCGAAGAGCGTATCTCCGATCCGAATCGCATCTACTTGCTTCTTCGCGAACAGCTCAAGCTGCGTCTGACGAAGTTCGCTTCCGCGCCGAAGTTCAATGACAACGGGCTCACGCTGTTCCTTATCATCGGCGTGAACGGCGTTGGCAAGACCACCACGATCGCCAAGCTTGCTCGAAAATTCATGAAGGACGGCAAAAAGGTCGTGCTTGCGGCCGGAGACACGTTTCGGGCCGCCGCCATCGATCAGCTCTGCATCTGGGGTGAGCGTGTCGGCGTCGAGGTCATCCGCGGCCAGGAGGGCGGCGATCCTGGCGCCCTCGTATTCGACGCCATCGCAGCCGCGAAAAAACGCGGTGCCGACCTGCTGATCGTCGATACCGCCGGCCGCATGCACGTGAAGGCCGACCTGATGGCCGAGCTGGCCAAGGTCCAGAAGATCGCCTCGAAGGAAAGCGACGGTGGGCCGCACGAGATCCTGCTGGTGCTCGACGCGACGACCGGCCAGAACGCCGTCCAGCAGGCGAAGCTGTTCAACGAGGTGCTTCCCATCAGCGGTCTCGTCATGACGAAACTCGACGGAACCGCCAAGGGCGGCGTCCTGTTCGCCGTCGAAGAGCAGCTCTCCGTCCCGGTGAAGTTCATCGGCGTCGGCGAGAAGATGGATGATTTGATGTCCTTCGACCCCGAACAGTTCCTCGAAGCCCTCTTCGCCGAGGGCGAAGGCAAAAGCAAGGAAAGCGACTACACCGTCCTCTGAAAAGCCTGTTTCACCACGCAACCACAAAGACACGAAGAATACGGAAACACAGAGTCGCGGAGACACGGAAAAAATCGCTCGCCCTTGTGCCCCGATGTCCCCGTGGTGAAACGTGCCCTTCCTTCCTCAGGGTCGGCTCGTCGGCGAGGCGGCGGGCTGAGGTTGCCAGAAGGCGATAGGCGAGAGAAAAGCCACCTCGTCGCGCAGACTGCCGAGATGAAGTTCCAGTAGGGCGCTTTGGTCTTCGTCGCTCAACTGCGGGGCGCTGGACGCGGGAGTGTCGGTCTGAGCCGCCGTCAGGCTCTCATACAGGGTGGATAGGCGCGTTCGCAGGGAGGGAGCGGATTCGCACAGTTCGCTGACGAGGGCCAGCGACCGTCCGATTTCAGGGTCGGCGGCCAGATGGGCAGGCAATGAAACGCTGGTTGCGGAAGCTGAGCCTGAGACAATCTCCTCGAGCCTGAAAGACACCGTGGCCAGGGCGTTTTGAAAGGGAAGCAGCCGCTCAGGCTGCGCGAGAAGTTCGAGCGGAAACGTCATCAGGTCGAGAGCTATGGGAGAAACCGGTTCTCCGCGGCCCAGGCCCCCAATGGTGGTTCCAAGGCTTCGCATACCGTTTTCCCAGGCCGGCCCCGCCATCGATGCGTAGACCGGCGGCGGTGTGACCCCGTGATCGAGATAGAACGACAGCCACGCGTCCAGCAGGAGGGCCGAGCGGCTCGCCGCATCTGGAAACCGCATCCGTTGCGCCAGCTCCGTGTCCCTGACCTTTTCAGCCAGGTCTTTGCAGCGGGCGGCGAAATCGTCGAGAACGAAGTCCGACGGACTGCATGCGCTGATCGGGAGCGTCCCGGGAAAGAGGAGAAGCGTGAATAGGAATGATAGTAGTATATATTTAATGATACACATGTTGTATGATCGAGTCTCCGCTTGCTGGGAGGCCGGCTCGGGGCTGGCTTCGGGATGGCGGAAAAAGCGGGGACGCCGTAACGGCGCCCCCGCAGGTCTGACGAGGAAGAGGACCGGGATCAGTTCCTGTTCTCCTTGCTTTCGAGCACGCGCGCGTCGAACGAGCTGTCGACGATCTCGATCGGCAGGACGAGCGTGCGGAAATTTCCCTGGGCATCGGCTGCGGTAAGGGTCATGGTCACCTGGGGCTGGTTGGGCAGGACCTTCATCGGCATGTCGACCGTGTAGCGGGCCCGCGGTGACTGGACCTGCGGATTCGGCGAATTGTCGTCCTTGAATGCCGCATAGAGGGGCAGATCCACCGGGTTGCCGCCCGGCAGGAGACTCCGTGTTCCGCCGGCCTCGAGGGTTTCGACGATGTTGAACGTTGCTGAGGACAGGTTTATATAGTCGACGTTATCGATGATGTCGAGATTGATGAGCAGACGGCTGGAACGACGCACCTTTGGCATCAGCGTCGGATCCAGTCCGAGACTTCCCGCGTTCACCTCCTCGTTGGCGGAACCAAGGTTGCTGGGATACCGGGTGCAGCCGTTGGCGCTCGCCATGGTCGGAGCGCCACCGATCATCGTGCCGTCAAGATTGTAACAGGCGATCGACAGCGAGGCCGGCGCGAGGTCCGCTTCCGTCGTCGGGCAACAGACGAGATCTTGGACGCCTTCCGTGAGCGTGGCCACCCAGCGGCGGTTGTCGTTCTGGGAAACCAGCTCGACGCGGAAGCCCGGAGGATCGTTGTCGAAACGCTGGAGGGCCCATTTGGTCGTGACGATAGCGCCTTCCGGGACGGTGTCCGTGAACGAGTCGAACTCGTGGGTGATGTCTTGGGAATCGGTTCCGAGACCGTCGTATACGCTGCCTGTCGCATTGTAATACAGCGTACCGACCCAGCTGGCCAGCAGGCCATTTGGCTTGAACTCGCCATTGCGGCCGTAGTCTTCTATCGTAGCCGAGTAGGTGGCGCCGATGCGATAGGTGTCATCCTTCCAGAAGCCGGGGTTGACCGGCAGTTGGGAGACGCCGGAATGAGTCGTTTCCGCGGTTTTGAAAGACTTGTTCGACTCGGCTGTATCGCGCGGCCGTGCCGAATTGACCATCTGGTATTTGACATTGAACGGGTCGAACC
>JAGOCE010000464.1 GCA_017998915.1 Candidatus Ozemibacteraceae bacterium | reverse complement strand
GCTGGAAGCCTTCGTCGTGGCTCTGTGCGGCCCGATCGGCTTCGTGGGGCTGATGATCCCCCACTGCTGCCGCCTCTGGTTCGGAGGCGGCCACCGCGTTCTCCTCCCGGCGGCGTTTCTCCTGGGTGGCGCGTTCCTTGCCGCATGCGACACCGTCTCCCGCACTGTCGTCGCCCCCTCCGAAATGCCGGTCGGCGTGCTCACCTCCCTGATCGGCGGTGTCTTCTTCCTCTGGCTCCTCTTCGGCGCCACCGGCTCCGACACCCCCCTCGATTAGCAGGGGGCATCGGGATTCCCGGAGGGATCTGTCGCCTCAGATCGTGAAGGGAAACCCGCATGCCCATGAAGAGATGCGGGAAGGAACTGTTGACAATTGAGGAGGGGGATATTATCTTTTCCCCGAGATGAGCCGATCCATCGGCTCGCAAGAAGGTTGTACGAGAGAGGTTGATGGCAGTTTTCCCTTCGATCGAGAGCAAAGAGCTCGTTCCCGATACGGCCGTGCCGTGCCTTGTCGCGCGCGGTTTGGCGATGCTGGAGGTTGATTCCATGTCCACCCCCCTGCGTGTTCGTTTTCGCTTCCCCTGGCCGGCGTGCGTGCTGTTCGGGCTGTTGTGCCTCTGTCTCGTCGCCCCCGCCGCAGCCGATATACCGGCCCTCGAAACCGAGCGGGCGAAGGCGACCAAAGAGCTCGAAGCCGTCATCGGCACCATCAACCTGTCCGAAACGGCGGTCAGATCGGCGGGTGAGCTGATGAGCGGCCTCGAAACCGCCCTGGGAAAATACGTGTCGGCCCGGGACGCCCAGGCCGGCGTTGTCGCCGGCATCCGCGGCAAGCTTCGCGAGATCGATATCCAGCTGGCAAAGCTCCGCTCCCCCAACGATCTGGCCACGGCCTGGGGGGAATACAAGAACAACCGAACCCAGGAAAATTTCATCAAGCTGTATATGGTGGTGCGCGGCGTGAAGCCGGACAACGCGACGCTGGAAAGCTATGTCCAGCAGGAATCGATCCTCCAGCTGGAGATCCGCAACAAAGTCATCGTTCCGGTTCTCCAGGTGCTGGTCAAGCTTGGCGGTCTCGTCAAGCAGATCAACGAGCTCGCCTTCAACGGGGTCGGCATCTGCCATCCCCGCGACGCGGACGGGGCCCTCGAGGCCGTCGACGAACTTCTCGGAACGATGCAGAAGCATTTTTCGAAGCTCGAGACGAAGATGGGCATGAAGGACGACCAGCTGCTCGTCGCCGGGGTGGCGGTCGAGCTTTCCAAGAACTTCCAGGACTTCTTCGATCCGAAGGAACTCATCCCCGACAAGCTCAAGGAGTGGTCGGACGCCTTCGAGGAGAGCAGCTACTCGAACTGGATTCCCGGCAAGGCCGCCTCCAAACTCCAGGCCGAGGCGGAGAAGATGGCCGAGGAGTCCTATGAGAAATTCAACGAGGATACCTACGGAACGAAGGATCGCGCGCGGGATTACGAGAAATTCTCCCGGATGCGCGAAGAGTTCGCAACGGCTGCCGATGAATCCGAGGCTGTTCTGAAAGAGTTCCAGAAGCCTGTCGACGAGTTTGCGGAAAAGGTCGCCGAGAGCCGGGAAAAATACAAGCGCATTCTCGGTGCGTATGAAAGCCTGCTCGAGCGCAAGATGGAGCTCGAACGCCGGATTCCCGACCTCGCCGCCCGGATCGAGGATGAGAAGTGGCGCGAACTCTCGAAGCCGATTCCCGGCGAGAAACTTGCCGAAGAGGCTCCTGTTTTCGCTTTTCTCAATCCCGACCGCTCGGCCGGCTTCCTTGCCGCCGACGACCTGACGGAGATGGTGCTGGGCTACCCCCGGCAGCAGCGGTTCGCTCTCACGACCCGGGTGGCGCAGGTCGTTCGGTCGAAAGCGAAAACCACGGTCTCCACGGGATCCGGCAGTCGCGAAACGATCATCTCGCTCATCTCCCGTGGCGATTCGGGTGATGTGTACAAGTATCCCGGCGTCAAAATGCGTGACGAGCAGGGGCGGGTCGAGATCGACACGGCGGTCATGAGACTGGTTGGAAAGGCTCCCGGAACGGCGAAACTCGTGTTCGAGGTTCCCGGCTGGGGCGATATCACGACGGATCAGGCCGGCAACCACGTGCTCCAGACCCGCACCTACACGTCTCGCCGCGAAATTCCGGTCGCCAGGCTCACCGGAATCGAGGTTCGGAACGCTCTCGGCCCTGTCGGCCGGGTGGATCTCGTCTCGACGGCCGAGTCCCGCGGCGGCATGTTTGGGATGAAGGTCGAGGCACTCGTCGAGCACGGCGCCGGAACGTCCAGGCAGCCTGTCGAGATGTCCCGCCTCGCCTTCACCCTGACGGGCGACTCCTGTGCCATCGTCAGGAAGTCCTCGGCGACCGAATTCGCCATCGAGGCCACCGACAGGCCCGGCGTCTGCACCGTCGAGATCGGGGTTGCCGGCTCGGCCGGCTCGGCCCGGAAGGTGGCGAAAATCCGTGTCACGAACAGTGTTCTTCGGGCTTCCCGAAGCCTCGCTGACGGTGAAAAAGTTGCCGCGGGCGTGAGTCGGAAGGCCGAAGAGCTGCCCATCGGTGCCTCTGGCAAGCAGCCATTCCTCGAGCAGCTCGGGCGGGCGAGTGTGAAGGCCGAAGAGCTGCCCATCGGTGCCTCTGGCAAGATCACGATTCTGATGGACGGGCCCGCTCCGGCTGAGGACTATATCGCCGAGTTGGTCTGTTCGCGCGGCAGCGAGGATCTCGAGCCTGGCCGGGGCGGCATCTCGGGAACCGCCCGCGCGGGTTTCGACTCTTCCGGCACGCTTTCCCAGGCGCTGCTTTCCTTCTCCCTCGGCAAGGAATGCCTGAAGATCGACGAGGCGCAGAAGAAGGGAACCTGGTTCAGCCGCGAGCCGATCACGGTGTCGGCCATCGTCCGGCGCCGCTCGACCAATGCGGTCGTCAGCCATTTCGGCTTCGGTGAGATCATCCCGGTCGCGACCGTCAAACGCCTGCGCGTCGTGATGCGCGGGAGCGGCGGCGATGGGGCCGTGGTCGATGCGATGCCCCTGTTCCGCCCCGCCGACCGGCAGCACAACCAGTGGCCGTTTGCGATCCGCATCG
>JAGOCE010000463.1 GCA_017998915.1 Candidatus Ozemibacteraceae bacterium | reverse complement strand
GGGCAATCCAGAAGTTCCTGATGGCGACGCCGGTCACGCTGGGGGACCGCTCGGCGGCGCTGACAGGGCTGCTGCTGGGGCTCAACCTTCCGGCGAGCGCCCCGTGGTGGATGATCTGCATCGGTTCTCTCTTCGCGATCGGCGTCGCGAAAATGGCCTACGGCGGCCTCGGCCAGAACCCCTTCAACCCGGCGCTGGTCGGCCGCGTCGCGCTGCTGATCGGCTTTCCCGCCCTGATGACGGACTGGAGCGTCACCGGCGGTTATCTGGGAGATCTCTACAAGAAACTGGCGCCCGAAACCATGACGGCCGCCACGCCGCTTGGCTTCGTGAAGTCGTATACCGGCACCTCGCTCGGCACCGACGCCGTCGCCTATCTCAACAGCTTCTCATTCGACATCGGATCTCTCTTCCTCGGCACCAGCCCGGGTTCGATCGGCGAAGTGAGCGAACTGGCGCTTCTCATCGGCGGTCTCTACCTCATCTACCGCGGCATCGCCAACTGGGAAATCCCCGCTTCCTACATCGGAACGGTGGCGGTGATCGCAACCGCGGCATATCTCGCGAAGCCGGCGGCATTCCTGCTTCCGCATTACCACATCGTTTCCGGGGGGCTGTTCCTGGGCGCGTTCTTCATGGCGACCGACCTCGTGACCTCGCCCATGACGTTCCGCGGGCGGGTGCTGTTCGGCATCGGATGCGGCGCGATCACCATGCTGATCCGTCTCTTCGGCGGGTATCCCGAGGGTGTCTCGTTCGCGATCCTGATCATGAACGCCCTTTCCCCGCTCATCGACCGGACCGTGAAGCCGGCGCGATTTGGAGTCTGAACCATGAACACACGCATGAGAGGCCACAGCGACCTGTATCTCGTGATGATCCTCACCCTGTTTTCCGCGGTTTCCGGCCTGCTGCTCGCCCTTGTGAACACGATTACCAAGGACCGCATCGCCCAGGTCGCAATCGAAACGCAGAAAAAGGCGCTCACCGAAATCATTCCCGAATTTGACGCCACCGAGGTTGAAACCATCCTCCCCGACCCAATGGATCCGTTCGAGCTGATCATCTGCAAAAAAGCCGGCGCCATCACGGGAATCGCGATCAAGCTCTCCTCTCGCCTCCTTTCCCCGCAGGACCTCCAGAAACTGTCCATCGCTCCGGATGCACGGCAGGACCCGGCTTACAGCGACCCCATCAAGCTTCTCGTCGGGTTCACCCCCGACCGGAAAATTTCCGGGGTGAGCGTCATCCAGTGCCGCGAAACGCCCGGGCTCGGGACGAAAATAAATACGAAGCAGTATAAATCGAATTTCGCCGGCTACGGGATCGACGAGAAAACGTGGCTGGTGAAAAAGGATGGCGGAAACGTCGAACAGATCACTGCCGCCACCATCTCCTCACGCGCCATGACCTCGACGGTCGCCAAGGCGATCGCCATCTTCAAGGCCAGGGCGACGGCCCTGAATCTCAGCAAGTAGGGGAACGCCATGCAACTGGACTATATCAAGAAGGAGCTGTATCGGGGCGTCGTCACCGAAAACCCGATCTTCCGCATCGTTCTCGGCATGTGCCCGACCCTGGCCACGACGACGAACGCCACCAACGCCGTCGGCATGGGTATTTCGGTCATCGCCGTCCTCACCTGCTCGAACGCCGTCATTTCCCTGCTCAGAAACGTGATTCCGAACAAGGTGCGTATCCCGGCATTCATTGTCGTCATCGCGACCTTCGTCACCGTCGTCGATCTGCTGATCGCCGCGTTCGCCCCATCGCTCTACGAGGCGCTCGGCATCTTCATTCCCCTCATCGTCGTGAACTGCATCATTCTCGGTCGCGCCGAGGCCTTCGCCGCCAAGAATCCCGTCACCCCCTCGATCGTCGACGGGATGGTGATGGGCATCGGTTTCACTGCAGCTCTCGTGCTGATAGGCGCGATCCGTGAGTTTCTGGGCGCCGGCACGCTCTTCGGCCACGCAATCGCGCCGTTCAAACACGAGTTCATCCTCATGAGCCTCGCCCCCGGGGCATTCATCACCCTCGGCCTCATCCTCGCCGGAATCAACCATCTGCAAAGGAGGGCCGACAAATGATGTCCAATCTCCTCGCCATCGTCATCACCTCGGCGATCTTCAACAACGTCATCCTGGGCCAGTTCATGGGCGTCTGCCCGTTTCTCGGCGTGTCGAAGGCCATATCGACCGCCTGGGGGATGGGGCTGGCCGTCATTTTCGTCATGGTGCTCGCGAACGCGATCACGTTTTTCGTCCAACTGCTGCTGGTGAAGGCGGGCGTCGGGTATCTTCAGACCCTCGCGTTCATCCTGGTCATCGCGGCGCTGGTGCAGATGGTCGAAATCATGATGAAGAAGCTGTCGCCCGCTCTCTACCAGGCGCTCGGTATCTACCTGCCGCTGATCACCACCAACTGCGCGGTCCTGGGAATCGCCCTGCTCGCCGTGAAAAAGAACTACGGCTTCGTCGAATCGATCGTCTACTCGTTCGCCACAGCCGCCGGTTTCACGCTCGCCATCGTGATCTTCGCCGGCATCCGCGAACAGATGCGGTTTTCGAAGGTTCCCCAGGCAATGCAGGGTTTCCCGATCGCCCTGATCACGACGGGAATCATGGCGCTTGCGTTCATGGGGTTTGCCGGCTTCAAACTTCCCTTCTAGGGAAACGGCCGTGACGGATCTTCGTCGACTCATCCCAGTGCTGGTTCTCGGCGCGCTCGTTCTCTGCCATGCTTGGTTGTTCCCTCCGCACCAACAGGCCGGGAATCACTTCCGGTTCACCCAACTGGCGATGGGAACGATCTTTCACGTCGATTGTTACGGCGTCGACGAGAAAACCGCCGCAAGAGCTTCTCAGCAGGCGTTCGCCCAGCTCCACCGCATCGAGGCGGCCCTTTCCCGGTTCAGGGACGATTCCGAGCTTTCACGGCTCAACGCATCACCGGAAGCCACGCTTCCGATATCGGAAGCGTTCGCCGACTGTCTCCGCGTCTCCCTCGAAGCGAGCGAAGCGACGGAGGGCTCGTTCGACATCTCGTTTCTGCCCCTGTATGACTTTTGGGACTGGCGCGGCGGCAGGACGAGCCTTCCGGCGCCCGCATCGGT
>JAGOCE010000072.1 GCA_017998915.1 Candidatus Ozemibacteraceae bacterium | reverse complement strand
TGCATCGCGCCCAACCATGAATCCTCGATCGCAATCCAGAGCAGCATCGGTGGAAAAAACAGGAGGGGCAGCGTCATCCGGGCCCGGAAAAATTCCTCGGGCGTCTGGTCGGGGTCGAAGATCCGGCTCCAGGCGGCGCGGAACGGCACGCGCACGGTCCAGAGAATACCGGCATAGAGAACGATCGAGACGAGCATCGGCCACGCCTGGGGAAACGTTCGGTACAGGCCGGGCACGAGCCAGGCTGCCGGGTCCGAGACGGCGTGAAGGAGGATGATCCAGCCCGTCACCAGCCAGGAAAAGCCCGTCTGCGTCTCGTTGAATCCCGACAGCCGGCTTTCGAGCCGTATCCGCGTCAACGCCCCCGGCAGCAGCACGCGCGTCCAGGCCCAGGTGAGCAGAAGCCAGCAGGCCGCCGCCGTCAGCGGGAGGAAGGTGGCCGTTCCCGCAAGTTCGGAGGTGCCATATGCCAGCAGAATCAGGGGCAGAAACGTGGAAAGCATGGGGTGCGCTCAGGCATCAACCGTGACGGCATGCGGCCCGTCAGGTTTTGCGTTCTTTCTTTTTCGCGGCGGGGAAGAGGATGTTGTTCAGAATGAGCCGGTATCCGGGGCTGTTCTTGTGCAGGTCGAGCTTCGTCGGGCCCTCCCCGACGACGTGGCTGACGTCGGCCGGGTCGTGGCCGCCGAAGAAACAAAAGGTCCCCTTCCCTATATCGCCACGAATATATTTCACCGAAAGTCCGTCATTGCTTTCGGCCATCACCGTGACGGCGGGCTTCAGCAGACTCTTGCGGAACCCGGTGGTCTGGCCGAAGAAGCCGTCGATGACGCCGCGGTGGTTCTGGGTCAGCATCGTCGGGATCGGGTCGACTTTCGCCGAGAACTCGAACAGCTTGAACGTGCCCGCGTCGCCCATGTAGTTGTTCGAAACGTCGATGTCTGAAAACTCATACACCATCGGGTCGGTGATCAGGCTGAAGTTCTGGAACGCGAACGTCTGGGTGAAATCGAGCTTCGAGCCATACAACTGATCGGGCGGGTCCCCGTCCAGCTCCGTCGCGACGATGTCGGTGCCGTTCGCCGCCAGCGCGATGTCGAGCGAATCGACGGCCGAACACATGGCGAACAGGAAACCGCCGTCGAGAACGAACTTCTTGATGCCGCGCGCGACGGCCAGCTTGAGCTGGGTCACCTTCGCGAATCCGTATTTTTGCGCGTCGAGCTGGGCCTGTGTCACCTGCTTGCGGTACCAGTCGGCGAATCGGAACGAGCCGTAGAACTTGCCGAACTGGCCCGTGAAATCCTCGTGGTGCAGATGGATCCAGTCGTAGCGCGCAATCGTTCCGTCGAGCACCTGCTTGTCGTAAAACTTCTCGAACGGGATCTCGGCATACGTGAGAACAAGCGTCACCGCGTCGTCCCACGGTTCGGCGTAGTCGGGCGAGTAGACGGCCACCTTCGGAGCCTTCTCGAGCAGCACCCGCTCCATGTTGTCGTCCTCGATCTTCGCGAGAATCTGCATGGCCTCCTCGTCGGGAATCGACGCGGTCCTGACCCCGAGCTCGCGCGCGCGATTTTTGATGCTGTCGAGATCGTCCATCAGGAACGAGCCGCTCCGGTAGTTGAGCAGCCACTCGACGTCGATGCCCGCCTTGTCGAGCGCGTAATACGCGACCCCGTAAGCCCGAAGATGGTCCGTCTGATCATCATCCATCGGGATCAACAGCTTCGCCGCCGAGGCCGGCAGGGCGGTCAGAAGGGCCGCCAGCAGGGCGACGGCGAGAATCGGCAATGATGGGAATCGGCGGCGGTGTGCGTGCATGTTGTGTCCTCAGCGGCTCCGGCGGAGCAGGTCGGCGATGGCGAGCCTGGCGCGCCGGGAGCGTAGGTCGCCCGGGAAGCGGTCGACGAACTGTTTCAGCAGTTCCACTTCGCTCGTGGCCGGCGTGTTCGAACGCTTCATCAGTCGCCAGTGAAGCATCATGAGATCGGGAATCGCCCAGTGGGCGGGGTGGCGGGCGACGAACGCATCCAGTTTTGGCATCAGCACTGTGGTGTCTGAAGCGGCTTCCGAGAACAGCAGGGCTTTCGCGGCGGCGTCGAAGGCGATCGGCGTCCCCGATGCGGTGAGGGCGAGACTCTCCAGGGCGGGAACGGCTTGGAGAGCCTTTCCCGTCAGGGCGAGCCGGTCGGCCTCGAACAGGACCTTCAGTCCGTCCATGCTTCCGGTCGATCCCATCGTGATCAGCAGGGCGAGCCGGAGGCCGTCGTCCATCCAGAGTGATTCCGGATACTCTTCGGTGAGTTTGCGGAGGGAATCGAGCGTTTTCTGGTAATCGCCCATCTGCGCCTGGAGCCAGGCCGTTTCATACAGCAGACGCGCTTGCCCCTCGTTTCCTTCGAACAGCGGCTCCTCCGGGTCCAGCATGAGGTCCTGGATCGAGATCGCTCCGCCTTCGTCCTGGAAGGCGACGGGAAGCTCCTCGGCGCGGGGGCCGCCCGCGGATTCTCTTCCTGCCACGAACGCCGAAGCGGTCGCGAGCGCTGCCTCGGCGGCCGGCATCTCGTTCCGGGCGGCGCGCAGGCGCATCAGCCACAGGGCCGCGTCGAACGCGGCCGACGGCGCCACCGACGGGAACGGCGGCTGAAGCGCCTTGTTGAACAGCGCTTCTGCGGTTGCCGTGTCGGAAAACCGCTCGAGCGCCGTGTGTCCGAGCGCCACGAACAAAGCCGCCCGCAGCTTCGCGTCGGGTCCGGGCTCGAGGGCGACGGCGGCGGAGGCCGCGTCGAAGGCTGCCTTCACCTGGTCGGCGGAAAGGTCGGGCTGGTCGAGCAGCAGCCGGCACAGCTTGAGCGCCAGCTCCCGGCGCGGGTCACGGCGGACCAGGTCGAGACACAACGCATGGAGAAACGGGGTCGGCGCCGCGGCGAGCCCCTGCCGGATGCGCTCGTACAGAAGCTCCTCGAAGGGTGTGTCTGCGTCGAGCAGACCTGCGATCTCAGGAATGTCTGCCGCCGATTCGCCTCGGATCAGCACCTCGAGCATGGCTTTCTTCAGGGACAGCGCTCGCGAGGTCGTCAGGGCCGATTTCAGTTTTTCGCGAAGGTTGAATGTTGAAGATTGATATGTATATAACTTTTCAAATATATCGATCTTGAACATCCCGTTGGCCATGGCCGCGAGATACTCGCCAAGAGCCTCCTCGTGCCGGCCCATCGCCTCGAGCACACCGGCTCGCTCCTCGGCGAACTGGACGGGGTTGCCGAGCGCCTGGCGGGCCTGGGCAAAGGCTTCGAGTGCTTCGGGATACAGTTTGTGCTCGATCAGCACCTCGGTGAACAGCTGGTAGCCGTCTGGTCTCGGCACGGTTTGAGAGCTGAGATGCCGGCGCCACTCCTCGACGGCTTCCTCCGGTTTGCCCAGCAGGAACAGGCAGTGGCCCGCCGCCTTGGCGGTTTCCCAGTCGTTGGGCAGGAGCTGTTCGATCTGGCGGAGTGTCTGAAGCGACGCGGCCGGATCCTTCAGATCGAGTTCGAGCCGGGCGAGTTTGCGCAGCAGCCCGATGTCGGTGCGGGTTTCCGGTGACTCGCGCAGCATCTTCACCGCCTCTTCGTTCCGGCTGAGGCTCATCAGGCAGTCGGTGACGAACTCGAGATAATCGGCGGCCCGGTATCGGGCGCTCCGCTGCTGGATCGCCGACATCAGCCGGTCGACGGTGCCGGTCTTCGTCGCCAGTTTCAGCAGGTCGGCGAACACGTCGCGGCGCGAGGTGCGCTCGAGCAGGGTTTCGAGAAGAAGCTGGGCTTCCTCGGAACGCCCTGTCTGCAGGTAGAACTTCGCGAGGTTTTTTCCCAGGTCGACGTCGTTCGGATTCGCCTGCCACCGCTTTTCGAGCAGGTCAACGCCGAGCTTGAACCGCTGGAGCGTGAACAACAACTCGACGAGCGAGTCGAGCGCCGTCACCGTGTCTCCGTCATTCGCGGGCCCCTCGGCGACGCTCGACAGCAGCTCGATCGCGCGGTCATACTCGCGCAGGTCGACGCAGACCCGGGCCAGCTCGATGCGGGCGCGCCGGTTGAGCGGGTGGTCCGGCCACTCCTTCACGAGTTCGTTCAGATGCTCGCGCGCAGCCTTCAGATGCCGCAGGCTGTAGGCGTTCATCGCCTCGTGATACAGGCGCACCGCGTCGTTCGGATTGCGCGCGGCCGCGGGCGCCGAAGCCTGCGCGAACGACGTGCCGACGCAGGCAGGCGAGAACGCCAGCATGGCCGGCAGAAGAATCGAAAGTGCGCGCCTGAAAAGAGTTCTCACAATTTTTCTCCCGACAGGCTCAGCGATTTGTAATACTCGCGCAGGAGCGTCTCGAAGTTCTTCGGATACTCCTCGCGGCTCTCGCCCAAAAAGTCGCGCGACAGGTCGCGGCTGTCGGTGCCGATCTGCGGAAGCGGCTTGTCGGGGGACGTCTGCACGATCTCGCGTGCCTTGACGGCCTTGCGCTCCTCGCTCTCCTCCTCACGGTTCCTGATCGACTTCTGGGCTTTGAGCATGCGGTCATAGATCGACTTCTGCCGCTCGGCGACCTCGCGGCGCAGGCGCGGATCGAGGGTCTTCGTCTCGAGGTCCTGCATGTCCTTGAGCACGTCGTCGAGCCGGCCGAGGGTCTGCATCTGCTGCTTGCCCTCGCGCATCAGCTGTTCGAGCGACTCGCGAATCTTCCGCTGCTCCATCGCCATGCGCCGCATTTCGTCCATCATGCGCTGGTCGACGGGCGAGCGTTGCTGGCGCATCATCTGCTGGTACAGGCTCAACTGGCGCCGCGTCAGGTCCTTGAACTGCTGCATCGCGCTCGCGGCGCTCTGGTTGTTCTGGGACTGGCTCTGGTCCTGGGCGCGCAGCAGCTCCATCGCGAGCAGGTTGAACCGTCGGATGATCTCCCGCTGGTCCTGCCGAGACCGACCGATCGCGCGGTCCTCGAGGTTCTTCACGATCTCGTTGAACATTGGCTGCACACCCTGGAGCGGCTGAAGCACCGATGGGTCGATCGAGAAACTCGATCTGACGAGTGTCTCGAGCGCGTTCTCCAGGTCGGCGGCCTGCTGGCGAACGATCACCTGCAGCACCGACGTCTCGTCGATGATTCCCTCGACGGCCGGCTTCTGGCCGCGCATGAACTGGCCGGGCAGGCCATTGAGCTGCAGCAGCAGTTTCTCCTGATCGCGCGCGACGTCGAGAGATCGCCGGACGAACCGTGACAGGTCGAGCTGCTGCTGCTGGCCGCCGGAGCAGGTGTTACAGATCTTCTGGCCGCTTTTCGCGAGCGACTCGAGAAACTTGAGCATCCGCTGCTGCTGCTCCTTTGCACCAGCCGGGTTCTTCTGCTCGAGGTTCTTCTTGATCTCCTCGGCGGTCTTTTTGTAATCCTCCTGCTTCATCGCGTCACGCATGTTCTTCACGTCTTCCGCTGCCGGATTCTGCGGCTCGCCCGGTTTCGGCTTCTGTTCGGCCAGCTCCTGCGCCTGTTTCTGGAGCTGTTCGAGCTCCTGGCTGAGCTTTTCCTGCTGGGCCGCGAGGTCCTTCAGTTTCGACTCCTCTTCCGGGGAAAGAGCGCCCTGCTTCTGCTTCTCCGCGAGGGCTGCCGTCTCCGACGCCATCCGCTGCTGCCGCTTCAAGAGATCGTCGGCGGTCTTCCCGAGCGCGTCGAGTTTCTGCTCGTCCTTGAGCTGTTTGAGGAGTTCGATCGTGCGGTCGAGATTCTTGAGATAGGTATCCATCTTGAAGGCTTCCTCGAACTTTTCGAGCTCCTTCGGATCGAGCTTCATCGTGGTGAGCGACTCGCGCAGCTGCTTCATCAGGCGCTTCGCCTCGTCATCGAGCACCTCGTTCATCAACTGGTTCACCTTCTGCATCTTCTCGAGCGCCTCGGGCGACGAAAAGGGGTTGTCCTTCGAGTTCTGCTGGAGGTCCTGGAACTTGTTGATGATCTCCTCCGCCTGCTTCTGCCGCTGTTCGCCCTCCTGGAGCGACTCGCGGATCTTCCGCTCGGTCGCTTCGTCCATGCGCCCTTCATGCTTGATCTGCTCGAACGTCTGCTCGAGAGCCTGCCGGCGCATCTTCTGCGCCTCCATCAACTCCTGGAGCTGCTTTGTCACGTCCTCCTGCGCCTTCTCGCCACCCTTGTACACGTCGTACATCGACGGCATGTTCAGGTGATACACCGGCGAGGAGGCCGTGTTGGGAACCGGCTTGACGCCGTCTTCGGCCTTCACGAAATACGAAACCTTCGTTCCCGGCTCGATCGCGAGCGTGTCGAGCATCCACGGATACTCGACCTCGAACCGCGTTTTCGGGGAAAAATCCGCCTTCAGATTGAGTGGAATCCAGTCTCTGCGATCGCCCACCGCGTACCAAAGAACCGTCGTCACGACCCCGAAATCATCCGTCGCCTCAACTTTCAGATCGAGCCGCTTCGACGTCGGGAACTCGATGTCCATGGCTGGCTTGAGAATCGTCACCGTCGGCGAGGCATCGTGAAGGGCCGTGATCTTGAACCTGACGGGGTTGTCGTTCGACAACCCGAACTCGTTGGTCAGCTGCACCGACCATCGTGTATCTGTCGCTATAGTAAGGCTCGTCGAGAACGTGTCGCCGTGCTCGATGGCGGCCGTGACCGACGCCCCGGGAACGGTGCTGATGACGGCGCTCTTCAGCCGCTGACTGGAACGACCCGTGATGCCGATGCGTGATCCCGCGATGATCGAGGCATCGCCGACGCCCTCGGCGAGGACCTCGGGCTGGGTGGCCAGGTAAGCCGGGTGATGAAGTGTCAGTCGCAGCTCCGACAACTCCGGCCGCGGCATGACCGTGATCGAGAACCGGTCAGACGTGACGCGGCCGACGCTGACTTGGTAGTCGGTCGACTCCTGGAGTCCTGTCAGGGTGTAGACGTAGCGCGAGACCGACGCCGTCTCGTCCGGATACATTTCCGTCGCGGTGCCTTCCGTCGCTTTCGGCTTGAACAGCGTCAGAACCGGCTCCTGGTCCGTCGGCTGGCTGGGCGCGACCGAGATCTCGAGATTGTCGCCGAGTGCGAGGACCCGGTTGCCCGGCCGGACATCCAGCTCGAGCAGCGACCAGGACGGAAGATCGGCGAGTGGCCGGAGCAGTCGCAGCGCGCCGCGCCGGACTTCCGCGGGGGAGAGCATCGCCCAGACGAACAGCACCGCTGCGATAGCCGCAAGCGAGATGGCCGCGCGTCGGCGCGAGAACTTCTTGAGAGCCGCCGCGATGTCCGAATCAGACAATGTCACGGCAGCCGAAGATACGGTCAGCCGCTTGAGGGCCGATGACGTGGCGGAATTGGCGGCAACCGGTATCTCGCCGTCTTCCCCGGTCTCGGGTTTGGCGAACTCAGCCGCGCTTGCGATCAGCGACCGGAACCTCGAGGGATCGATGTCCTCGATCTCGACCGCCATCTCGACGTCGTCCGGTGGCACGATGAACGCACGCACCGCCTGGATCATCCAGAACAGCGAAAGCCCCCACGAAGCGAGCACGTGGAGCCAGCGCATGGCTTCCGACTGGAGCTGGGTCCGCTCGACGAGCAGGAAAACCAGCAGAACACCGAGGAACGACGCGGCGCACCAGCCGAGGCGGGCGATCATCACCCGCGCCTGGCGTTTCCGCCGGTATTGAGCGAGGAGCGCGTCGAACCGATCCCTGTTGTGTGGAAAGGCCGCGAGCAGGTCGAGAGGCTGTTTCGTCTGCATGTCGTTCACTGCGAGAGGGCGTAGAACAGGATATTGAGGGCCATTTTCATGGCTTCCTCGCGCTTCTCGGGCGGGTTTTCAGGGTGGACGCCCTCATCCTCGAGGCCGTCGCCGATGTCGGTTTCGTAGGTGTAGAAGATTACCAGCCGACCCTTGCTGAAGATACCATAGCCCTGGGGCGGCTTCCCATCGTGCTCGTGAATCTTGGGAAGGCCCTTCGGAAGATCGTAGGCCGAGCGGTAGATCGGGTGGTCGGCGGGCAGCAGGGCGAGCTCCTTGTCGGGATACAGCTTGCGCAACTCGCGCCGGAACGACCGATCGATACCGTAACAGTCGTCGACCCAGAGGAACCCGCCGTTGTCGAGGTAGGTGACGAGACGGTTCACCTCGTGGTCCTCGAACTTGACGTTACCGTGTCCTGTGATATATATCATTGGATACGCAAAAAGCGACTGGTCGGAAACGCGGATCGAGAAGTTCTCGGGGCGCGTCGGCAGGTTGAACCGGTCGGCGGCGGCCTTGAGCAGATTCGGAAGCGAAGTCGGGTCGGTATACCAGTCGCCCCCGCCGCCGTATTGAATGCGCGGGATCGCGATGGTTCCCCATTCGGCGGCCGGAGCGGCTCCGCAGAGGAAGACCAGGAGAGCGGAAAGGACCGTCAGAGAGGCGAGGCGCTTCGTCGACGCGTGCATCAGCTGAACCCCCTCTTTCGGCGGATCGTCCACTCGATCAGCGGCAGAATGAGCAGCAGGACGAGCAGGATGCCGCTGTCGCGCGCGTCGAATGTCTTCGTCTCGCGTTTCTGGCCGGGGGTCGGCTTGATCAGGTCGAGAAGCTCGTCGTGGGCCTCGATCGGTCGGTAGGCTCCGCCGGAGGACGAGGCGAGGGCCGTCATCAGCGCGATGTTGACTTCTGGGTCGTCGAACTCGACCGTCGGAACCTCGACCAGTAGCTTGCCGGAGGCTTCGCCGAGAAGCGATCCCTGCTTGACGGCCTTCGCGGTGATCGCGTGCAGCCCGCGGGCGGCCGGGATGAACGAGGCCTCGTAGCAGCCTTTCTCGGTCGTGGCCGTGAACGTGAGCGACATCGGCTCGCCGCTTCCCGCCTTGAGCTGGGCCGTGACCTGGGCCGAATCGACCGGCTGGCGACGCGCGTCGCTGACCCAGACGCGGAGCGTCGCCGGCTGGCCGACGAAGCCGCGCGACGACGGGAGCTCGAGGGTCACCTGCGCGTCTTCGCGACGATTCGCGAGCCATTTCAGCGTGTTGATGATGAAGGCCGTATAGGGGCGGATCGTGCGGTCGGTCGGGACCTGGGTGAACCCCATCGGCCAGAGCGGCCCGCCGCACAGCATCGCGACGTTCCCCTGGCCCACGCGGTGCGTCAGGAACGCGGGCTGGAGCGTGCCGCCGCGGGACAGCGTGGTCGAGAGCAACACTTCGGCGCCGCTCTTGCGGCCGGGGTAGGTGAACAGGCCGTCGAACTTGGGCAGCGACGAGAAGAACTCCTGGTTTTCGATAGGGTCGTCGAGCAGGCGCAGGAACGCATACGGCGTCTCGCGCGTCGGCAGGGCCAGGCTGCACGGGGTTCCGACCCAGGACTCGCCGTCGAGCGGGACGGGAAAAATCTGGGCCAGCTTCGAGCCCGCGTAGCCGAGCTTCGCATACCCGTCAGCGCCGGGCAGGATCAGCATGCCGGTTCTTCCCGATTCGAGCTTCTTCAGAAGAAGCTCGGCATGGGGCTCCAAGACCGTCTCCCGGATGCCCGCGAGAATCACGACGTCGGCGTCCTCGAGGTCGGGGGCGATCGCGGGGGTGGGAACGGCGGCCTTCAGCTCGAAATCGACGGTGGGCAGCCAGCGATCGTCGGTGATGCGCGTCCAGCCGTAGACGTGGGCGTTCGGATCGCCGCGCGCGGCGGCCCGGATGAAGGTTTGATCCCAGGAGGGGGAGCCGGCGAGAACCAGGATCTTGAGCCGCTCCTTCACGACCTTCAGCAGGAACGCCGTCTCGTTGTTCTCGTGCGTCAGCTCGCCATCGAGTTTTGGGACCGAAACGGAATAGGTGAACGCGCCTTCCGTATCGCATGGAATATTTATAGCGAAAGGTATTCTGCTTTGCCCCGCCGGCACCTCGAGAGGCAGGGAGGTGAACGGGGCGCCGTCGCGCAGGACCGTCACGGGGATGGACGCGGAGGCGATGCGCTGGACGCGGAGCTCGCCGCGCAGGCGGACCATCGAGTTGAGATACCCGATCGCGGGCGGCCGTTCGATCGAAACCGCGAGGTCGCGCGTCTGGCCGGTTTTGCCGGCGCCGAGGAAATACAGCGGGGTGCGGACGCGGCCGAGCGCGTCGAGCGGCGAATCGCCCGTGTTGTGCGCGCCGTCCGTCAGGATGACGACACCGAGCAGGTTGCCTTCGCCGAGGTGGCCGGTGATGTCGGTGACGGCGCGTGTCAGGTTCGTCTGTGGGCCGTCGGCCGAGAGGCCGAACGACGCGACGTCGTCGCGACCGAGCGGCGCGACCGAGGCGGCGAACGAGAACAGGGCCGGCGTGATGCCCGTCTTCTTCTCGAGCTTCTCGAGCAGGCGGCCTTTCCGAAGCGCCGCCTGGACGCGCTCGATCCTGCTCTGCTCCTCTTCCTTGATGCTCATGCTGCGCGAGGTGTCCATGACGAGGGCCAGCTTGTTCTTCTGGGGAATCCAGCCGGAAACGGTGCACTTGAGCCCCGCGAGCATCGTGAGAAGCCCCGCGACGAACAGGATGCGCAAGGTTGTGAGCGTGATGAACAGCGGCCTTGGGCAGGGTTTATCCTCGACCCGGTAGGTGAGGATGAACCAGGGAAGCGCGACCAGCAGCGCGAGGAGAAGGCCGGCCCAGCCCCAGCCGAGGCCGAACCGCACCGACTCGATCGTCTGGATCGGCGCGGGGTCGAAGCCGAGAAGCCCAAGGAGCCAGTTCATATCCGGGGACCTCCGCTCGCGCGGATCGGCCGGTTTGCGAGGACCGATTCGATGAGGACCGCCAGGAGCAGTACCCAGAGTAGGGGCATCGATACATCGCGGCCCTCGCGCACGGCGACGACCTGACGGCTGATGCTCTGCTTCGAGCCGGCCTTGTGCTCGAGCCGGATGAATCGCACGACCTTTTTGTCGGAAATGCGCTCGAGATTGCTCTCGCCGGCAGGCGGGTTGACGGCGAACGCCTCTTCCCGGACGACGGGGCCTTCGAGGCGCAACCGGTAAAAACCGGGTTGCTCGCCCGGGGGAAGCGTCACATGGAGAAGCCCTTCGCCGTTTTCTCGCCTGATCGGAATTTCCTGAGCGGGGCCGGTGGGCGGGGTGAGCGTGATGCGCTTGAGACCTTCCTCGAGCAGGGTCATCGAGATCGGAGTTCCCGGGGTGACCGCGTCGGCGTTGAGCCCCTGGCGCGTCACCATGCCCATGACCGACGAGTGGACGAACGGCAGGAACGTCGGTCTGAGCGGCCAGGTCGTCCAGGAGGTGTCGGCCGTGAACGTGATCAGCAGCGACCGGCCCTGGCCGCGGCGCTCCTCGATGATGCCGGGCAGCCCGTGACTCATGCGCGCCAGCACGAGGGCCGACGGGTTCGGCTGCGTCTGGTAGAACTCGTACACCGGCGCCCGGCCGGGGTCGCCGGCTCCATCGCCCTCGAACGGCCTGAACGCCGGGTGTCCGGTGTCGAGATCGGTGAGTTGGTAGGAGACCGCCTTGCTGACGGCATTGCCGACCCGCTTGAACAGCCGCGCCGGAAGCAGGTAGCCGCCCCCCAGCCCGTCGATCAGGTTCGCGTTGTACCACGCCGGGTCGACGCGCGAGCCGCAGAACGTGATGAGGTTGCCGCCTCCAAGGACATACTTCGAGAGGCCTTTCACGAACACATCCGGGAGGGACCGCTGGTTGACGAGGAAGACGGCCGTGTAGTCGGAAAGCTGCAGCCCGGCAGTTTCTTCGATCGTGCGGCTGTCGACCAGGAACGTCGCGCCATCGGTGCGGCCGAGCGGGTTCAGGGCGAACTTCAGGAACAGGTCCTCGCGGCTCGTCGTCCCGCCACGCTCCGGCGGCGGACAGAGGATGAGAACGCGGGGCGGAGCGCGGACGTGCACGGCGAGATGTCGCACGTCGTCCTGGGGAAGTGCGTCGGCGGGCAGGACGGCCCTGACGTGCTGGAGTCCCTCGTCGCCGAAGGTCACCGGGATGTCGACCCGGTTCGAGCCGCGCGGGCCAAGTTCGACCGCCTGCTCGCTCTTTTTGTCCTCACCGATGAGCACCGACAGACGCGTGGTCTGAGGCTGGTCGGAATGGTTCACGACGTTCGCTCGCAGCGTCACCTGGCGACCTTTCATCACCATCGGCTCGTCGATGCGCAACTCCGTCACCGCCATGTTCGGCGGCGCCGCGCCGCCCACCGGGATGACCACCAAATCGATCGTCGGGTCGATGCGCTTCAGGTCGTATGCCGAGAGAAGCGGCTCCCAGGCCGTCTTCGTCATGTCCGTCACGAGGTAGACGGTCCGCTTGAACGCGCGCACCGGCAGCAGCAGTTTCAGCGCGGGCTGCAGCGCCCCGGCCAGATTCGTTCCGGAGACGCTGAGCGGCGCGTTTCGAACCGCGTCCTTCAGCTCGTCCTTGTCCCACGTGAGTTGCGGAAACAGCACGGTGCCGGGGTCGTTACATAAAATAACGGATGCTTTGTCATACTGGCCCATCTGGTCGATGATCTCGACCGCCCGGGCACGCGCCGTGTTGAACAGCGAGATGCCCTGGTGGGTGGTGCCCATCGAGAGCGAGTTGTCGAGGATCACGACGAACGCGGCCGGCGAGCCGCTTCCCGTCGCCGCGACCGAGCCCCCGCCCACGAAGGGCCGGGCGAACGCGAGCGTCAGCAGCACGAGCGCCAGGATGCGCAGGGCGAGCAGGACGAGGTGGCGTAGCTTCATGCGCCGCGTCATCGCCTCGACCGAGAGCCGGATCAGCCGGAGGCTGGGAAAGTCGCGCGGAACCGGCGTTCGGCGGTAGTAGAGGTGCAGCCAGAGCGGCACGGCGACCGTCAGGGCGCCCGCCAGGAACCAGGGGTTTCCGAATGACAGCGGCATATCAGGCCAGCCGCGCGCCGACGGCCTGCCGGCGGGTGAAGAAGCTCTTGAGGCTCGCCTCGACCGGCCGCGACGTGTCGGCCAGCAGGTAGTCGATGCCCGATTTCCGAAGGGCGGACTGGAAGGCCCCGACGAACTGCTGCATGCGGCGCAGGTATTCGCGCCGCAGCGAGAACGCGTCGGCGATGATCTCGCTCTTGTCCTCGAGGTCGCGGAACAGCGTCGTGTCCTCGAACGGGAACGTCAGCTCGTGATGGTCGAGGATGTGGAACAGCAGCACCTCGTGGCGCCGCGTGCGGAGCTGCCGGACCTTGTTGATGATCAGTTCGGTGCTGTCGAGTAGGTCGGAGAAGATGATCAGCAGGCCGCGCTTGCGCATCGTCTCGGCGACCCGGTCGAGCGTGTCGCCGATGTCGGTGCGGTCAGTCGGCTTCGTCTGCTCGAGTTCGGTGCAGATTGCCTTGAGCTGGGCCATCCCGGTGCGCGGCCGCAGGATCTTGCGGACTCCGTCGGCGAACGTGACCAGCCCGACCGAGTCCTGCTGCTTGAGCATCAGGTAGGCGAGGGAAGCGGCGAGCGTGGCCGCGTAATCGAGCTTGCTCAGCGGCGCGTTCCCGCCCCGGTAGCTCATCGAACCGCTCGTATCCATGATCAGGTAGCCCGAGAGGTTGGTCTCCTCTTCATGCTCCTTGATATAATATTTATCGGTACGTGCGTAGATCTTCCAGTCGATGTCCTTCAGCGGGTCGCCGGGGACATACTGGCGATACTCGGAGAACTCGACGTTGAACCCCTTGAACGGGCTCTTGTGCAGGCCCTCGATGAACCCCTCGACGACGTTGCGCGCCTTGATCTCGAGGGCCGCCATCGAGGCGAGCACCTTCGGATCGAGGTAGCGCGAGAGACGCGAGGCGGTGGTCATCGGGGATTATTCGCGGGGTTCGGCGACGGCGGCGAGGATGCGCTCGATGATGACGTCGGTGTTGATGCCTTCCGCTTCGGCGTTGAAGTTGAGCAGGACGCGGTGGCGCAAAACGGCGTAGGCGAGGGCGCGTACGTCCTCGATCGAGACGTAGGAACGGCCCTGCAGCACGGCGCGGGCCTTCCCGGCGAGCACGAGATACTGGCTCGCGCGCGGGCCGGCGCCCCAGGTGACGAAATCGTTCACGAACGGCAGGCCGCCTTCCTTCTTCGGCCGGGTGGCCTCGGCGACCGAAACGGCGTACTTCACGACGCGGTCGGAGACGGGGACGCGGCGGACCATTTCCTGGAGTTCGAGGATGCGGGTGCGGCTCAGCACGGGCTTCAACTCGGGCAGAGAGCCGCCCGTCGTGGCTTTCACCATCGTGACTTCCTCTTCCATCGGCGGATACTCGATGCGCACGTTGAACATGAACCGGTCGAGCTGCGCTTCGGGAAGCGGATACGTGCCTTCCTGCTCGATCGGGTTCTGCGTCGCGAGCACGAAAAACGGTGCGTCGAGCTGGTAGGTCTTGCCGCCGCTGGTGACCGAGTATTCTTGCATCGACTGGAGGAGCGCCGCCTGCGTTTTCGGCGGGGTGCGGTTGATCTCGTCGGCGAGCAGGATCTGCGTGAACAGCGGCCCCTGGACGAACCGGAACCGGCGCTCGCGCGTCGTCTGGTCTTCTTCGAGAATCT
>JAGOCE010000071.1 GCA_017998915.1 Candidatus Ozemibacteraceae bacterium | reverse complement strand
ACCTCGGCTACAAGGACGTTCTGATCCAGATCGGCCAGGCCGTCTGCGCCAGAAAGCCCGCGTTCGTCTACGGCTTCCCCGGCAACGGCAAGACCTTCCTGTGCAGCAACGTCGTGCGCCTGCTTCCGCCGATGATCGTGCCGTATGCCGTCGAGGTTGGCGGCCAGCTCGTGCGCATGTTCGACCCCAGCTGCCACCAGGCCATCGAGAACATCGACCTGGAAGGGCTCGACCAGCGTTGGGTCGTCGTTCATCCGCCGATGATCACCGCCGGCGGCGAACTGACGCTCGAAAACCTCGAGGTCGTATATAACAAAAAATATGGTTGCTTCGACTCGCCGCCCCAGGTCAAGGCGACCGGCGGCGTCCTCCTCATCGACGATCTTGGCCGACAGCGCTGCAACGTCGAAGACATCTTCAACCGCTTCATCATCCCGCTCGAAAACAAGGTCGACTACCTCGTTCTCGGCGGCCAGCGCATGGAAGTGCCGACCGACGAGATCGTGTTGTTCGGTACCAACCTCGACCCGATGAAGATCGTCGACGACGCGTTCCTGCGCCGTCTCCCCTACAAGATCAACGTCCGGAACCCCACCATCGATGAATACACGGCCATCTGGAAGTCGTATTCCGAGAAAATCGGCCTGAAGTTCGACCCGGCGAACATCGAGTCGCTGATGGGCCTCTACAAACGCGACAGGCGCGGCCTCCGGGCGGTCCATCCCCGCGATATCCTCAACATGGTGTTCGACAAAAAGCGGTTCATGGAAAACGCCGACACGACGATCACGCCGCAGGAACTCGAAGACGCCTACGGCATCTACTTCGTCTCCAAGATGACGCTGGTCGAGGACATCCAGTAACCGGGGAGCCAGGAAGCCGCTTTCGCAGGTGAGTTTCATCCGCGGAGGCGGCCGTCCGTTTCTATGACAATGAATCTGCTGCCGATCATCGACGCCGCGTTCATCGGCCTCATCGCCGGATGGGCGTCATGGCTGTCTCTGCAGGGTGGTGTCCCATGGGGATTCGGCGGCGAGTTTCTCCAGACGACCCTCACCGTGGGCCTGCTCGGCGCGATCCTGCTCGGCGGCGAGCAGGCCGTGACGGCGCTCTGGCATGAAGGCCGGATGCGGAAGGCGGGCCAACGGTTTCTCGCCGCCGCCGCGGTTGGCCTCGCGGTCTCGATGGTCGCCGCCGTCCTATTCGCCCTGCTCGGCGAGTGGGCGGGGCTCGCGAGGCGCTCGCCCGAGATTCTCCTGCGCCTGCTGTGGTGGGCGGTCTTCTCCGTCGCCCTCGCGGTGTCCCGTGGCATCGTGATGAACGCACCGAAGGCGGCCTGCCAGTCATTCATGGGCCTCGCGCCCGCGCTGATCCTCGCCGGGCTGACGGCCGACATGGTTCTTTTCCCGCGGGGGGTCTGGGTCGGCGGGTGTCTCCTGATCGGGACCGGCGCATCTCTCGGGGCGGCTCTTGCGGCCGAGTTGCTGAAAGAGTCGTGGATCGAGGAGTCCGTCGCCTCTGGCTGGCCGGTGCAGTACCGGCTCGAGACCGAGGAACTGCTGGTCGGTTCCGATGAAGGCTGCGATCTGAGCCTCGACGAGGGGCCCGCCCAGTGGTTCGTCATCACCGAGCACGACGGGGTGCATATCCTCGAATGCCTCGATGAAACGCCGGTGTCCTTCATCGGGGGCCGCTATCGTTACCGGCCGCTCGTGGATGGCGACGTGATGCGGCTCGGTGAACGCAATTTCATCTATAGAAGTCGATATTCACGATCCCGGGACGCCCTCGCCGAAACGGTCGACGGAGTCGGTTGACGATGAACGGCAGAGGCGCGACATCCCCGTGCATGAATGAATTTCAGCGTTATGAGGACCGAGTATGAACAGAAAGCATGACGTGCCCGCCGGCGCGATGCCCCATGAGGAAAGCTGGGCTGCGTTTTTGGAATCGCTGTATGCGCCGCTTCCGGGACTTCGCGAGATGGCGGTTTTCGAGCTTCCCGTCTGGCACAAACTCGGCAGGGACGTTTCCGAAGTGACGGCGATCTCGATGCGGGATCCCGAGCCGCTCGTCTGCCGTGCCGCGGCGGTCGTCGCCGGCCGGCTGCGTCTCGATGGGGGGGTGATTTTGCAGGCTCTTTCGGAGCGGCTTCAGACGGAACAGGATCCCCTTCTCCGCCGGACGATGGCGACTGCGCTGTCGCGAATCGGCCACCCCGGCCTGCCGATGCTGGTCCAGCTTCTCCGGGACCGGGACGCGTTCGTCAGGAATTTCACCGCCACGGCGCTGGGCGATGCCGGGCCGGATGCCATCCCTCTGCTCCTCGAGGCGCTGAACGACGACCAGATCAGGACGTTTGCGGCCCCGGTTCTCGCCCATATCGGGGGTGACGCGATTCCCGGCCTGCTGGAGCTGTTGGATTCTCCCGCGGAGGCCGTTCGGCAGTCGGTCATCGAAACCCTGGAACATATCGGGCCGTTGTCGGTCGAGCCACTCGTCGAGTCGGTCCGATCCGGCACTGTCAGCCGGAAGAACGGAGCCGCGGCCCTGGGGCATTTCGGCGGAAACGCCGTTGCGCCGCTCATCCGGCTCATGCGTGAAAATGACGTGTCGATGCGGTGCTGGGCCGCCGACATCGTCGTCCAGATCGGCCGTCCGGCGGTCCCCTCGGTCATTACGCTCCTGAGGGAAGAGCATGTCGGCATTTCGTATCTCGCAGGCGAAACGCTCGTGCGGCTCGGCGCCTGCGCGATCCCCGAGCTCGTCCAGTCGCTCGGTACGGTCACCAGGTCCGTGCGATGGATCGTGGCGAATATCCTTGGCCGGCTCGGCGAGGAGGCTGTTCATGCCCTCGAGAAGGCAGTCGTCGAGGGCGACCCCCTGACGCGCGAAGCCGCCGCGCATGCGCTCGGCGAGATGGGAAACGTCGCCTGCGTCGCCCTGCCGACCCTCGAAGGTCTGCTCGAAACCGAGCAGGAACCCTTCGTCCTCGAAACCGTCCGTCGCGCCGTCGAACGCCTCCAGCACTTCGAGTGACCGATACATCACCTCAAAGACGCACAGATACAGAAAAATTTCGGATGTTCTTTGTTCCTGTGTGACGTTGGGGTGTATTTCGCCTTTCGTCAGGAGCGGCGGGCGACGGCCTCGGGCGGTTCTTCGTCGCGGATCAGGGCCAGGAGCCAGAGCAGGCACTCGATCGTGAGAATGAACCCCTTCTTCACGCGCAGCCGCAGGCCGCCCTTCCGCGTCACGGTGATCGTCACCGGGCCGAGAGGCGAATCGACCAGGCCGGAGACGTTCTCGATCCCGTGATTGCGCGGGTCGATAACATTGTATTCGGTATAGCTTTCGATGAGCCCCGCAAGCCGCGCTCGCCGCACTTCCTTGTCCTTCGGGTTGGTCAGCACGATCGCCTTCGTCTGGCTGAGGCGATCCTGGAGCTGGCTCATCTGCCGGAACTCGAACTCCATCTGCGTCACCCCGTAGCCGGAGGCGGCGGAGAGCACGTTCGAAAGTCCCTTCCCCGGGCCGCTTCTTCCCATCGTGAACATGCAGTTCTCGAGCAGCAGGAACTCGGTGCTCTCGATCTTCTTGAACAGCGTCTTCGTCGTGATCCCGTCGACGAGATGCTCGACCTCGAACGGGGTGACGCACGAGTAGAAGCCGCGGATGATGCCCTTGTTCGCGTCGCAGTCGTGGAAGCCGGGAATCTCGGGATCGATCGAGAAAACGTCGGTTTCACCCGAGAGTTTCTTGAAAAAAGCCGGAATATCGTCGATCCGGGCGTTCCAGCATTTGAGGGAAACGGATGAACCGGGAACTTCGATTTCGTCGATGGCCATCTGCACGACTCCTGCGCTTGAGCTTGGGCCGACATTCTACCCCCTCCGTCCCCGTTCCACAAGTAGGCGCGCACCGCCGTTCCATGCCCGCCGTGTCGACGGCCTTCCCCTGACACCGCGGAAATGAATCGTATAAAGTATTCAGAAATAGTGTAGAATAGTGTCAAGAACTACCAGTCATTCTTGAGGTGCCTATGAAATCGGTGATGAAACTTCTTCTTGCCTCCCTCTGCCTCATCGGACCCCTGAACCCGGCCTGGACAGCCGAAGAACGCATCCTGTTCATGGCCGGCGCGGCGGCCCAGCCTGTCGTAGAGCCCCTTGCGAAGGCATTCGAGACGAAGACCGGCATCAAGGTCGATGTCAATATCGCCGGATCGGGCATGCTCCTTTCACAGATCAAGCTGTCTGGAAAGGGCGACGTCTATTTCCCCGGCTCGATCGATTTCATCGACAAGGCCGTGAAAGACGGCGTGGTTGATGAATCCACTGTCACGCCGATCGTCTACCTCGTTCCCTCCATCAATGTTCAGAAGGGAAACCCGCATGGAATCAAGACTCTGAAAGACCTGTGCCGCCCCGGTCTCAGAGTGGCCATCGCACAGCCTGAAACGGTCTGTCTCGGAGTGTTTGCGGTCGAACTTGCCGAACGGTTCTTTTCACCCGAGGAAAAGAAAGCCTTCCGGGCAAATCTCGTTACCTATACGGAAAGTTGCGAGAAGACCGCCACGGCCATTCTTCTCAAATCCGCCGATGCCGTCATTGGCTGGAGCGTCTTCGAACACTGGAACCCCGAAATGATCGAGACGGTGAAGCTGACGCCGGATGAAATCGTGCGTATCAGCTATCTTGCCGTCGCGGTAACGAAGAGTTCTCAGCATCTCGAGGCGTCGAAAAAATTCATCGAGTTCATGAAATCGCCTGACGGGCTTGAGTTCTTCAAGAAATTTCATTATTTTACGACCGCCGAGGAGGCGCTCGCGTACGTCGGCGCTGACAAGCCCGTCGGGGGAACTCCCTACACGGTTCCGGCGGAATGGATGAAATGACCATGGTAGTTGGTTCGTGCTGAAGAATCTGACCATCGGGATCACGCTCGGGATATTCGCGTTATACCTTCTTCTGGTCCTGAGCCTTTTCGCCTTCATCGACCCGCAGAACCTCGTTCAGACGATTGCGTCGGAACGGGTGTGGTTTTCCATGACGCTCAGCCTGAAGGCCGCGGTGATCGCCACCTCCCTCTCGATGCTGCTCGCCATTCCTGCTGCCTACGCGCTTTCCAGATACGAGTTTCCGGGAAAGCGCATCGTCGACGTTCTGCTCGAACTGCCTCTCGTCGTGACCCCCATCTCCCTTGGCGCCATGGTCCTGATCTTCCTCCAGACAAGGATCGGCGAACTCGTTCAGGTTCACGGCGTTTCCATCGTGTTCGAGTTTCCCGGCATCATCCTCGCCCAGTTCCTGACCACCGTCGGAATCGCCGTTCGGACGATGAAAAACACGTTCGACGCGATCTCGCCCCGGTATGAGATGGTCGCCTGCACACTCGGGGCGACCCCGCCCTGGGCCTTTCTGACGGTCACGCTGCCCATGGCGAAAACCGGGATGCTGGCCGCGACGATCCTGACGTTCGCCAAGTGCATCGGCGAGTTCGGCGCCACCATCATGTTGGCCGGCGCGATGCCGATGAAGACCGAAACCCTCCCGATCTCGATCTTCATGCGCGTCGGGAGCGCGGACATCGAAGGCATGGCCCTGATGATCCTCATCCTGCTCTCCGTGGGACTTTCGGTGCTGTTCTTCCTCCGCTTCGTGCTGACGGTGAGATATGATTGAGTTCCGATCCGTCTGCGCCGCCGCCGGTTCGTTCCGGCTCGATTCCATATCGCTCAAAATACCTCGTGGCGATTGCCACGTCATCGTCGGTCCGACGGGCGCGGGAAAGACGTTCCTGCTCGAAACGCTGATCGGGCTCCGTTCTCCGGAGTCGGGGTCGATCCTGCTGGAAGGGCGCGACATCACGGGATTTCCGCCGCACAAGCGGCGGATCGCGTTCGTGCCGCAGGACACCTGCCTGTTCCCGACGATGACGGTCCGTGACAATATCCTCTACGGCGTCCGGGCCAACAGGATCGACCCGGGGGAGGTAGCGCCGTTTCTCGAGCATCTCGTGGAGTTTCTCCGCATTGGCCACCTGCTCGACCGGTGGCCGCAGAACCTCAGCGGTGGCGAGAAACAGCGCGTGGCGCTCGCCCGGGCACTGGTGACGAAACCCGTGCTGCTCGTCCTGGACGAGCCGTTTTCCGCCATCGACCACTCGTTCCGCGAGGAGATCCGCCGCCTGCTGAAGGGCCTCCTCGAAGAATTCCGGATGACGACGCTGATCGTCACGCACGATCACGACGAGGCGTTTTTTCTCGGAAACCACATCTCGATCATGATGGACGGCAGGATCCTCCAGAGCGGGAGCCGCGACGACATCTACGCATACCCCCGCTCGTTCGCCGCGGCCTCGTTCTTCGGCATCAAGAACGTTTTTCCGGGAAAGGTGCTCGAGATCACCGAGACCGGGGTGGAGCTCCTCTGGGAGGCCGTTCGGCAGAAGATCGCCGTTCCATGCCGGTGCAGGCACAAATACGTCGCCGGTCAGCCCGTCCATTTCGGGATCCGGCCGGAAGCCGTCTACATCCTGAGGAGCGACAAGCGGCAGGATGAAAAATTGAACGTTTTTCCCGGAATGGTCACGAAGATCTTCCTGCGCGGAAAAATGCATACCCTCCTCGTCGAAATCGGTTCCGAGACGAAGGTCCAGATAGAGATCGACATCCACGACGCCGCGGTCAGGAAAATGGGCCTGCAGGAGCGGATGGAGATCCAGATCAGCCTCGAACCGAAATGGATCTTCCTGATTTCGGAATAGACCTTCCGCGAGGTCTCCCGAAGGACCGGTGTGCAATCGATACTGACAGTCGCATACGGAACGCAACTCAGAACGGTACCATGGCATTTCGCGCTTCGATATCTCAGAACGGTATCGAGTATGCGTGGAAATTGTCGTGTTCCTCGTGAAACGAGTAACAAGAGGGGCTTTCCCCCGGTGCGGCGGTATGGTACTGTGTGATTCGGTGAACCAATCCTGTCGCGGGAGGTTTCATATATCGTGAGCCGTATACATGATCGCAGGACCGTCCGGCCGTTGCCGGCGCTGTGCGCGCTGCTCGTTCTCGCCGCTCTCGTCGCCTTTCCGGTGACCGTATCGGCGCAGGAACCCGGGACGACGGGAGATCCGATCGTATCAAAGAGTTATCTCGACCAGTTTTTCCGGTTCCGTTCCGTGGTCATTCCAAAGGGCGATACGGTCCAGCTGACCCCGGGGGCGTTGATCGTCATGCGGTCCGGCAGGTTGAAGATCCGTGCGCCGCGTGGGAAAAGCCTCATCGACCTGACCGACGGGAAGGAAATGCCGGCGGATGCCTGGTTGCCCGCGTTCCACCTCATCCTGGTCCCCGAGACGCCAGGCCTTCTCCTCGAGGCACAGAGCATGAGTCTGGTGCTGGCGATGGGTCTGCATCCGGAACGCTGACCGGACGACGCGGCCCGTATGGAAACTCGATCCCCGTCCTCGCCCGGCACGAAACAGGTTCCGGGCGAAAACGGTCTTGACAAACAAAAACGACCGGCCAACTCCGCCCTTTTAAATATACCTAAAAGTATAATAATACTCCTGATGCTTGTCCTGCCCGGCCTGCTTGCCGGAGGTTGGCGCGATCTGCTTCGATGGCGGGCGGAGTCGCGTGACACCTATATCGAAACCGTCATGGATTTCGACGAGCTTCGAACCCTCGCCCGCGAAGAGGGCTGGAGGCTCCAGGAGATGCTCGTCGCCGCCGCCGAGCGCGGGGCGAGCTCCGTCGGCATCTCCGAAGACACGCTCCATTCGCTTGAAACCGAAGGCCGGATCTCCATCCTCAACCTTGCCGATCTTCGCCAGATGGCGGTGGAGGGGGATGTTGCGTCGTATGGGGCCGAGATTGTCGAGCCCCAGGGGGCCCTCTGGATCTGGTCGCAGGAAAACGGCCTGCTGGACCGAATCGAACACCACCTGGGATGGAAGCTGCCGGGCGGCCGCGTCCGTCGGGTCAGCCTGAATCTGCTCGTCGTGCGCAGATCAGGCGAGGATTTCAAAACCCGCGTCGGCTTGGGTTTTTCAAAGGAGTATCTCGCCCTGGCCCGGGAGTGCGGCCTCGGTATCGTGCTGAGGATCTACAACCACCCCGGTCTCACCGCGGGCGCCATCCGCTCGATGATCGCCGGCCTGCCCGAGCCGGCCGAGGTTTCGGCGATCGTCTTCGCCGAAGAGGAGGTCCTCGGAAGCCGGGGCGCCCTCGCCGCCACCGTCGATGAGTTGACGCACCGCTCGTATCGCATCGGCTGGGTCGAGTTCAACGACCAGGACGGGATGGATGCCCTGCTGGCGGGACTTCGCGGAAAGCGCCCCTTCGTGCGGGTCCATAGCATCGGCCGGAAGGAACTCGACGAGAATTATAATGTATCGCGTGCTATCGCAAGATGGGTTCGGGCCGTCCGCGAACGCCGCCTGAAGATGCTCTACATGCGGTGCTTTTTCCAGGACAAGAAGAAATTCATCGGGGACCTCGTCCAGTTCAATCTCGATTACCTCGGCGCCGTTGTGAAACGGCTGCAGGCCGACGGTTTCAAGATCCCGAGGCTCGACGAGCAGCGCCGGGACGAGCCCCGCCACATGGTCGGAACGGCGTCGCCAGCCGAGCGGCTGGCCATCGGCCTCGCCCTCCTGCTCGGCGTTCCTCTCCTGCTTGCAGCCACGAAATGGCGATGTCCCGCGGAACGTGACATCTGGCTGACGTTCGGTGTCTCCGCCCTCGCCTGGGGATTTCTTCCGATTCCGCTGTTCATCGGTTTCACCGGGCTTGTCGGCGCGGTCGCCTGGTCGACGGTCGGCTGCATCTGGGCCATGGGCGCAAATGAAGCTGCGTTGGCAGCGGGAAAACCGGCGTCGGTCGGAAGTCTCGCGGGCTTCTTCCTGCGCCTGTCGCTGCCGGGTTTCCTCGGCGGTGCGCTGATCGCGGCCCTGCATGCGGATACGATCTACCTGCTCAAGTTCGAGCAGTTTCGCGGTATCAAGCTTGCCTTCATCCTGCCGTTGGCCTGGACAGCCCTCTGGGCCCTGCGTCGATACGGCGGCGGCCTGCTGACCCTGTTTGCGCGGCCGCTCACGATCAGGGAAATGTTCATCGGTCTCGCGGTCGGCGGGGGAACGCTGCTGTATCTCCTGCGGTCGGGAAATGTCACCTTCCTCAAGCCGTCGGCGATGGAGGACATCGGCCGGACGTTTTTGGAAAACCTGCTGATCGCACGGCCCCGGAACAAGGAGTTCCTGATCGGGTATCCGGCGGCGCTGTTCTTCCTGTTTTTCAGGCGCCGCGGCGTTTCCGAGATCCTTCCCGTGCTCGCCCTCTTCATGCAGATGGGCCAGGTGTCGCTGGTCAACACGTTCTGCCATTTTCATTCGCCGCTTTCGCTCGCGTTCCTGCGCGGATTCAACGGCCTCTGGACCGGCATCCTGACGGGAATCGCCCTGCTGGCGGGATATCTCGTCTGCCGGATCGTGTCGTTCGCGGGATGCAAAAGCGACAGAAACGTCCTGGTAGGGTATTTTGGCTTCGGGAACCTGGGAGACGAACTGCTGTGGCGCACCTTCACCGGAGAGGCCGTCCGGCGCCGCCCGGATCTGACGTGGAGCGTGCTCTGGGGCCCGACCGCATGGGAGGGAACGGCCGATAACGTCCGGCCCGTTTTCCGCCGAGACACGATCGGGATTCTCGAGGAACTCGCCTCCGCCCGCGCCGTGGTCGTTCCCGGGGGCAGTCTCCTGCAGGCGGCGACGAGCCTCGGCAGTCTGCTGTATTATCTCGCGCTTCTCGGCTTTGGTCGCTTGCTGGGTGCTCGTCTCATCCTCTGTGGGCAGGGCTTCGGTCCCTGGGGCCCGCCCGGTGGATTCCAGCGCCATCTCGCCGCGTCCGCCGCCCGGATGCTCCTTGAGTTCGCCTCGTATATCTCCTGTCGCGACAGGGAAGCCGCAATGACGCTTGCCAGGCTTCCCGGTCCCGCGCTTCACGCCGCCGCCGGCGCCGACCTCGTCTTCCTACGGCCCGGGGCGGGCCTCGCTTTGCGACCGGATGCCGGAGTGAAAACCGTCGGTGTCATCCTGCGGGGTTCGTTCCCGATGTCGTTGGCCATCGCCGACCGGCTGGCCGGCTGGACGAAAACCTCCGGCTATAGAATTCTCCCGCTCGCGTTCCAGCCGGGAGAAGACGAAGACCCGTGGCGAAACCAGCCGGCGCTCCTGCCGGTGACGATCCTGCACGATGCGGCCGCCGCAGACGAGACACTCAATTCCTGCGAATTCATCGTCACCATGCGCCTTCATGCGGCGGTGCTTGCGACGATCGCCGGCGTCCCTTGGATCGGCCTCGCCGTTGACCCGAAGATGACCGGCCTGGCCGCCGAACTCGGGTGGCAACACGTGATCCCCCCCGAAGAAGCCGATGCCGCATGCCTCGACTCCTGCATCCGACAGGTGTGCGACTGCCGCGAGACCCTCGCTGAAAAGCTCCGAACGGTGGCCGCCGGCAGGGCCTCCGCCGCCTCGAACGATCTCGACAAGGCCCTTGAGTATATTTATAAATAATAATATATAATATTGTGGCGTTTTGTGGTGGGCGGGTTTCGAGCCCGCCCTTGTGGCGAAAGGATGATCGATCGCCGAATCTGCCATGGCGAGCCTCCCCGCATACCCGATCCCGTTCGCCCTGAACTTGTCGAAGGGTGGGGCTTTTCCTGCTTCGACAGCCTCGGCATGAGCAGAAATGCGAAATTGGCTTTTGCTTTTTGCAGGGGACAAGAGATGATACGATTTTCGTCGTCGTGTTATCGTGGACTGGATACAGAATATGGAAGCCGCACTGCGGCGATGTGAGGGGCGATGAAAACGATCGGGTTCGATCTCGGTTCGTCATCCATGAAGGCCGTGCTCCTGGATGACGAGGGGTGTCTCGTTCTGTCGTATGAAGGCAGGCGAAGCTCCGATGACCGGCGGGCGGTGGCGGAGTTTCTCGAACGCGTCGATGCCCGCTTCCCGCACGATGCGTTTGCATGCGGTGTGAGTGGCGGCAGAGATGATGGCGACGCCGCCGACGATCTGGTCGAAACCAACGGAATCATGGCCGTCGTCGCGGGCATCGGGTGGATGGGGCTGAAGCCGCGTCGGATCATCGAGATCGGCGACCATTCGGCGAAATCGATCCTGCTGAGCCCCGACGCTTCGGACGCGATCAGGGAATTCACGATTCATGACGCCTGCGCCGCCGGCAGCGGCTCATTTTTCGAGTCACAGGCCGAACGACTCGGAATGAGCGTTGAGGAACTTGCGGCTCGGAGCGCGGCGGCGAAGCGCGAAGCCGTGATCGCCGGTCGGTGCGCCGTGTTCGCGAAGTCAGATATGATCCATCTTCAGCAGAAGGGAACCCCGGTCGACGAAATCGCCCTCGGTGTCTGCATGGCCATCTGCCGCAACACCCTCGCGACGCTTCTCAAAAGCCGAGATCCCGAACCACCGGTCGTCATCGCCGGAGGCTGCGCGAAGAACGGCGGCATCATTCGGGCGTTTCGGACGATCTTGCACGTGCCGGAAACCGACCGGCTCATGCCGTCTCCGTATCCCGGCCTCGAATGCGCGATCGGGGCTGCCGTGAAAGCGGCATCGGCAGCGGCAACGCTTCATTCGATCCGCGAGTTGACGGAGCTTGTTGGGCAGCGCGTTACGACGGGCGGGTTTTCCCGTGATGCGCTGCCGCCTCTCCGCAGGCCGTCCCGGCTCGAACGCAGGCCAGAACCCGAAAAGCCCGTTTCCGGGCACACGGAAGGATTTCTCGGCGTGGACCTCGGCTCGGTGAGCACTGACTTCGTCGTCACGGATGCGGCCGGTGAACTGCTGACCTCGCTGTATCTGCCGACCAGGGGCGCTCCGCTGGATGTTCTTCGCGAGGGGCTGGCTCTCCTGAAGACGCGCTTTCCGGCCGGGCTTCGCGTTCTCGGCTGCGGAACCACCGGAAGCGGCCGCCATCTCGCCGCGAAACTCTTGGGCGCCGACATCGTGACGAACGAGATCACCTGCCAGCTGCTCGGCGCCTGCAGATGCATGCCGGACGTCGATTCCATCATCGAGATCGGTGGCCAGGATTCCAAGTTCATCTCGGTTCGCGGCGGCCGGATCGGCGATTTCGCGATGAACAAGGTCTGCGCCGCCGGCACGGGTTCGTTTCTCGAAGAGCAGGCCGTCCGGATGGGTATCTCGATCGTTGGCGAATTCGCCGACCATGCGTTCGCGGCAGCATCGCCGAAAGATCTCGGCTCGCGGTGCACCGTTTTCATGGAAACCGAGGTCGTGGGCGCTATGAGCGGCGGCGCGACGATCGACGACATCTGCGCCGGCCTGGCCTGCTCGATTGCCCGCAACTACCTCGCAAAGGTCGTGGGAAACCGTCCGCTCGGCGATCGCATCCTGCTGCAGGGCGGAACGGCCTCGAATGATGCCGTGGTCGCCGCCTTCGAGCATGTCCTGGGCCGACCGGTCGCCGTCCACCCTTACAACCGCATTTCCGGCGCCATCGGTGCCGCCGATGCCGCCCGAAACTTCATGGGTGCCGGTATTCAGACGGCGTTCCGGGGTCTCGAGCCCGGAACCCGGCCGACCCTGAAAACATTCAGGTGCGGCGGCTGCCCCAACAACTGCGAAGTGAACCTCCTGGAGCGCGACGGCGAACAAATTTACTTCGGCGATACCTGTGAACGGTATACGAGCCGCAGTGGTTCCGGCGCGCAGACCGCCCTTCTTCCGAACCTTGCGGCCGAGTATGTTGCCGCCTGCGAGACGTTTTTCGAACCGGCTGGGCGGAAGGGAGCTGCCGGGCCCGTTGTCGGCATTCCAAGAGCGTCCGTCATGATGGCGGGCCTGCCGTTCTGGGGGACCTTCTTCCGTGAGATCGGCTGCATTCCAGTGCTGTCAGGCTGCTCGAACGCGGATACGCTGGCCGGAGGGCTCAAACGTCTTCCCGTCGGGGTCTGCCTGCCGATCAAGCTCGCCGCCGGCCACGTCGATGCCCTTCTGTCGCTGGATGTCGACGTCGTTTTCCTGCCTTCCATCATCTGCCTCCCCGGGGAGCGGCAGGAACAGTCACATACCTGTCCATATTCAATGGCCGTTCCTTTCATGATCTCCGCCGCGAAGGAGGGAAAGCTCCTGTCGCCCGCTCTCACACTGACCGACGAGGCCTCGTTCGTCGCGGGAATGACCTCATGCTGCGACGCCCTGCACACGTCCGCAGGACGCATGCGCGAAGCCTTCCGCGCCGCGTCGGCGGCTCAGCGCACCTTCGATGCCGGCCTCGTGGAACGCGGGCGTCGTCTCATCGCCGATGGCGGCTTCCGTCATCTGTTCGCCGTCCTGGGCAAACCGTACAATACCTTCGATGCGTTCCTGAACCTGAGCTTGTTCGAGCGCCTGCGAAGAATGGGCGTGCTGGCCATGCCACCCCAGTATCTCGAACTCGACATCTCCGGCATCGAAACAGATCTGCCCTGGAGGTTCTCGGCGGATATTCTCCGCTATGCTTCGGCCGCGGTGTCGGTCCCTTCCGTCCACCCGGTCATCATCTCCAACTTCGGCTGCGGCCCCGATGCGTTCACCTTCAAGCAACTCGAGCCGAGACTGGCCCAAAAACCCCACCTGAGTCTCGAGTTCGACGAGCATCGCGGCGAAGCGGGGCTGATCACACGCCTGGAAGCCTTCCTGGACCAGGTGAATCAGGAGAAAACGCAGGCGCATCGGGAAATTCACCCCGTCTCCTCCGACCGCTTGGAGCGGAAAGAGGGGCTCATTCCCGAACCGGGCGCGGATGTGAGAATCCCGAATTTCGGGGACATCGTCTACGCGTTCAGCGGTATGTGGAAACGGAAGGGATACAACGTCGAGATCCTTCCCGACCCTGACCAGGAGACGCTCGCGCTTGGGGAACGCCACTCCCTCGGCAAGGAGTGCCTGCCGTATTCGATCATCGCGGGAGAACTTCTGCGACTGCATCAGGCCAGCAACGGCAGAAAGCTCGCCTTCTATGTTCCCAGTCTCTCGTTCCCCTGCCTGCTTCAGCAGTATGGGCCGGGATTGCGGCAGCTTATGGCGGACTGCGGCATCGCCAACATCACGCTCACCTCGCCGAACGCCACGGAACTGACCGACCTGTTCGGCGTCGATGCCGGAGAGGCTTTCTACATGGGCCTTCTGGCCATCGAGCTTCTCGTGAAGGCGACGTGTGAGATCCGGCCATACGAGCTCGAAAAGGGGATGACGCAGGCACTTCATCGGGAGAATCTTCGGCGCATCGAGGAGGCGGTCGCGGGCGGGAACATCGCTGACGCTCTCGACAAGTCGCTTCGGAAACTTGCCGGCATCCGCGTCGACAGGTCAGAACGGCGGCCTCTGATTGGTATAGCTGGAGATATCTATGCGAAGTCGAGCAGGCAGATGGGTGGCAACCTCTTCCTCTGGCTCGAACGGCAGGGGCTGGAGGTCTGGCCGTCGCCCTTCAACATCGACTTCCTGGACTTCTCG
>JAGOCE010000462.1 GCA_017998915.1 Candidatus Ozemibacteraceae bacterium | reverse complement strand
GTCCCGGATCGGCAGGATCTTCCCGTGGTTGCAGGTCGCGGGGGCGAACGGAACATCCATCACCCCTGCCGCGAATGCCGCGACGATGCCGGCCTCGATATCTCCGTTCCCGAGCCGCTCGACGGCATCCATCACCGTGCGCACTTCCTTCCGGATGATCTCGATCTCTTCCTGGAGTCGCGGGCTCATCACGGCGCGCTGATCCGCCAGCATGTTCACGACCTGGCGGGTTGCCTTCAGCCCGGCGGCGTTGGCTTCCTTCGTGGGAATGCCGCGCGCCTCGTGCGGGGTTTTCACGATCACCTTCGTCGCGCCCGACAGGGCCGCGACGGTCGAACCCCAGCAGATGACCGAGAATGCCTTCGACTCGTCCTCGGGGAAGCCGCCCATCCACTGGTGGAAGACGGTCGTCAGGTCGTAGCCACGGAAGCCGGCTTTCTTGAAATACTCGTCGGCCAGTTCCCGCAGCGAGAGCATGGCCGCGACGTCTTGGATGAAGTTGCCGCCCTGGCCGTAGCCGAGGGTCAGGGATCGGACGCCCTGGCGCAGCGCCAACAGCCCCTCGACGATGGCGACGACGTGGCTGACGAACGGCGGCACGAGGGTGCCCGTCAGGGGCCCGAACGGCTCGCGGTTGATGCTGACGCCGTTTTCCTCATACCAGCCAACGAGCCGGTCGACGTATTTCCAGTCGTCGATGCTCTTCTGGAGCGGGACTTTCTTTGCATATGGTATGTTATATGAAATGCCGCCGCCCTCGTAGCTCGTGAACCCGGCCGCCAGCGTGATCTCGGCGAGAAGCCGGGCATCGGGTGTTCCGTGCCGTACCTGGACGGGGGACTTGAGCGCCTCGACCACCTGCCGGCAGCCGGCGAGGCCGTGGTTGACGGCCGGGAAACCGTTCAACAGGGATGTCCCGGCCTGGAGGGACTTCTCGATGCCGTTGGCAGCCTCCTGATACCGGTTCTGGCGGGTGTAGGCGTCGATCGTGGTCGGCAGCAGGTCCGCCTCGCCCTCCGTCTCGAGATACTGAAGGAGTTTGATGTGCTCGTTGACGAGCGCGACGCCAGCGCGCGGCTGCAGGAGAGTGCGCCCCTGCTCGTTCGCCTTTTTCATGGCAAGGGCGAAGTTGCGGGCGGGCGGCAGGGCTTTGTGATACGCCAGCGCCTCGTCGAGGCTCAGGCCCTTGCCCGTGGGCCATGTGGCGAGGACGGAGTCGCGGATCGTGAGAAATTCGTTCCAGGAGAGAGGGTTCATACCGGGTCAGGCTCCTTGTGAAGTCTGTGTGATGGCGTGTGGTGAACGGCCCGTGAAGACCGGGACCAGCGATTGGTCCGCGAGCGTCGCGGCGAGTTCAGGATACGGTGAAGCGAGGTTGCCGAGCAAGGGAAGAAGTCCGCCCCGATCCCGCATGATGCGCGGTGCCGTCGGAAGCAGCCGCATTCTTCCGTCGGCTGTGGGTGCGGATGAGGCGGCAAGCGCATCGACATACAGCGTTTCGTCGACGGACGATGCCAGGTATCCTCCCGAGCCGATGATGGTGCGAATACGGCGCAGGTCCTTGCCGCGCTGGAGAAACACTTTTCCGCCGGGCGTCCAGCTTTCCTCGACGGTTCCGGCGTGCCGGGCGATCGAGAGGGAGACGCAGACCGCCGCGAGGATGCGGTCGAGGGACTCCTGACGCGATGTCGCCGGGAGCCGGCCGGGAGTTTCGGAGACGTCGTCGACCCATGTTTCGAGCTCGGATGCGCCCAAGCCCGCCTCGTCACGGAGCGTCTCGAGAACCGGGCCTCCGGAGGAGAGGACGGACCGTGCGCTGACGCGCATGCCGAGGTCGCCTTCGACGGTGCGTTTGACGGCCGCCTCCGGCAGTCCGCGCAGGATGACGCTCCCGTCGGCGGCGGCCGGCTCGCTGTTCGTGTACACGTCGGTCGTTGCGCCGCCCATGTCGATCAACAGCGTGTCAGCCCAGTCCGGAGAGACGGAGGCGAGGCGCTCCACCAGCTCGAGAACGGCGCGCGGCGTGGGTTTGGGCTCGGCCCCGAACGCGTCGATGACTCGCCGAAGGCCTTTCCCCTCGATCAGCCGGTGGAGGAACAGGTCGCGGATACGCATGCGTGCCGGTTCGATATTCAGCTGACCGAACTCGGGCATCAGGTTTTCTGTGACGATCAGGCGGCCTTCAGGGAACATCGCCGGAAGCTCCGGCGCGACCGAGCGGTTCCCGGCGAACAGGACCGTCGTCTCGAGGCCGGCTTCGGCGAGGCGTCGCGCATTTTTCAGGGCATACGCGGTGTTGCCTCCGTCCGTGCCGCCGGCGAGCAGGATGATGTCCGGCCCGTCGCGCCTGATCCGTTCGACGTCGTCCGGCGTGAGTTCGAACGCGTAGGCTCCCGAGACCTTTCCCCCGGCAGAACAGACCGCCTGTCGGGCGACGCTGAGGGTCAGCTCGGGCACGAGACCGACCGCCGCCACCTTCAGGCCGCCCTTCGCCGAGCAGGAAAGGTGCGCCGGGAGATCGAGCGATGCACCGTCGAGATCGTCGAGCCCGGCGGCGATTCTGTCCGGCAGCAGGCCGTGCAGAACACGGGCGACACCGCGCGGCAGATGGTCGACGGTCGTCGGCGTCGATGCGCGAGCGACAATGGACCGGCCGGAAAGGTCGATCAGCGCTCCCTTGGTGTACGTCGACCCGATGTCGATCGTCAGAACCTTGTTGTCAGTGATTGGCATGAAAGACGGCGAACCGCGGAGTCGTCACGAACCAGCGATACGGGGGAAGAAGCCGGATCGACGATGTCTCGTACGGTTATCCTTTGATAAAATATATAACTATAAATATTAAGAAATTCGCCCGTGTCAGCGTTGGCGCGGGGATCAGCCCTTGCTGGCGGGCTGCTCGATGTCCTCGCGGATGAGCCTGGTGGCCTGTTCAAGGTCCACATCGGGCGGGAACACCCGGTCGTAGCCCATGGCGATGAACTTTTTTTCGACTGTATCGAAGGGTGTTTTCCCGACGACCAGGTTGCCTCCCACATACAGTTTGATGTGGTCCAGTCCTTTTTCGATGCACTTTTCTTTCAAGCCGGCGCAGTCGATCTCGCCGTGGCCGTAGAGCGAACTGACGAGGATC
>JAGOCE010000070.1 GCA_017998915.1 Candidatus Ozemibacteraceae bacterium | reverse complement strand
ATATAATACATATTCATATATTGGCAAGGCGCTTTCTGACGGGCTTGACCAGCTGGCGACGGCATCCGTTCCGGCCGAGGTGCCGGCTGACCACGTCGCGTCCGTGACCGCGGACTTCCCGAAATCGACGATGATGGCAGCGGCGGCGGCGACGGAGGTAGTGCTCGTTCCCGTCAGCGCTACCGCGGGCGATCGGGTGAAACCGGTCGAGACGATCGGATTCAAATCCTGGAAATCGCCCGAAGCGGCGAAGGCGTATTTCGCGGCCAGGCTTCCGGCACTCGATCCGAATGTGTTTCGGCCGGCGAGCTCGACGGGGCGGATCAAGCTGCCGCCGCATCACCCCCGACTTCCGCTCACCAGCCCTTCGACGCCGAAGATTCCGGCGGCCTCCGATCCGGCGTTGATCCCGTTCTCGACGAAGCCGAAGCCCGTTCCGGCGAAGCCGCCGACGCCGGGCGAAATCGCGGTCGCGCTCCAGAGCCAGCCGGGACTCGCTGCGCTTCCGCCATCACCGTTCCCCGACCCGATTTCGGATGAAGATGATGCCGAGGAGCGCAAGTTGAATATCTCGGGCACGAAAACGTTCGAGATGAAGAAAGCCGACGTGAAGGGTGACATCGGCCATTTCTCGACCGAGAACTACGACTCGATTCCCGGCTTCCATCTCGATCAGAGCCTGCATCTGGAGATCGACGGCAACATCACGAAGAGCGCGAAAGTCTCGGCGGTTCTCGACGACAAGGAAGACGAGGACCGCCGTTTCACCATCAACCTCGACGGCCCGGTCTGGGATCTCACGATGGGCGATTTCCCGCTCGGCCTCGCCGACACCGAGTTCCAGCTCTTCCGCAAGGAAGTGCGGGGCGTCATGGCGCAGGGCGGGGTTACGGAAAACCTGCAGGCGATGTTCCTCTATTCCCAGTCGAAGGGCCGCGCGCGGCGCGAGCAGTTTCGAGGGGCGGGCCAGCAGCAGGAGTTTCGGCTTGCCGTGCAGCCCGTGGTGCAGAATTCCGAAAAGGTGACGATCGACGGCCGGCTCATGACGCGCGGCAGCGACTACCTCGTCGATTACGAGGACGGCGTCATCAAATTCCTGCCGCACGTGCTGCCGATCGAGGTGACGAGCTGGATCGTCATCGAATACGAGGTCAACGACAGCAAGATGGCGTTCAAACGCAATCTGTACGGCACCCGGCTGTTGTCGAAGCACGGGGAAGGGCGTCGGCTCGGCCTCTCGTGGTTGCGTGAGCTCGACAGCGACACGCCGAAGTCCGAAACCGGCTCCTCGACGGTCCAGCCGATGCAGCACGACCTGATCGGCTTCGACGGCGACTGGCGGCTGACCGACACCCTGAGCCTCTCGGGGGAGACGGCGCTTTCGCTGTACGACCCGAACCGGCTCTCCGACACCGCCTCGTCGGACCGCACGATCACCGACCACGCGATGCGGCTCCAGTTGAGGGCCAAAACCCAGACGCTGACCGGCGATCTCGGCTTCCGGCGCGTCGGGAAGGATTTCCGGATGGTCGGTCGCGAGGGCGGCGTGACCGAGCTTGGCGAGCGTGGCCTCGCCAGCGACATTCTGAAGGGAAGCGGTCGCGTGACCTGGCAGGCTCGCCCGAAGCTGCAACTGTTCGCCGGCCTCGAATCGTCGAAGACGAACCTGTCGAACGATCCGGCCGTCTCACGCATCGAGTTCCGCGACATGAGCGGCGGCGCGGCGTATTCCTACAGGGACCGTTCGCGCGTCGAAGCTCGGTATGGCCTCCAGCTCGACGAGGAAAGCCTGCGGGGCCCGGTGACGGACCGCGACAAGGGCGTCGGCGCCGTCGTGTGGGACCACGAATTTGGGCCGGTGTTCGCGCAGAGCAAGATCGAACACACGGCCTACGATGACGGGGTGAATACCGCGTCCGGCTCGCGCATCCTGAATGTGTCGACCAGCATCGGCAGCGACCGTGATAAAAAGCTGACTTGGACGGCCGGGGCGTCGCGCGTGACGCTCGACGACGACATCGATCTCAACGAGGAGCGGTCGGACACCCGGAACTACACGCTCGATCTCAATTACGAGCCGTCCCGGGCGCTGAACGCCCGCGGCATTCTCGAGTGGCGCACCGAGGACGATCTGCTGGTCAACTCCCGCCAGACGGGGCAGATTGCCGACTCCCGCATTCGGTATCAGCCGAACCGCGACTGGACGAGTCAATTCAAATATAAAGTCGAAAATACATCGAAGGTTATACGCGATGCCTCGCTCGACCCGAGGCGATACGTCGTGCCCACCAGCCTGCCGTTGTCCGAAGACGAGAAGGACCAGGTGCTCACTCGGTTCGAGAACCCGGTGCAGAAGTCGACGTCCAACTTCACGACCTCGTGGCGTGCGGGCGACAAGGTCGAGACCACGTTCGACTGGAAGCGGCGCGACCTGAAGGACCGGGCGAGCCGGCTGCTCGTTTCCCTCAATGACCGGAAATCCTACGAAGTCCGCTACACGCCGTTGCGCAAATTGAAGCTGACGGGCGAATACGAGGACGGTGAGATGCGGGCGGCCGCTTCCGGGAGCCGGTTGCTCGATACCGTGCGACGGTTCCAGGTCAGAAACGAGTTCTTCGAGGGGTATATCATCGACATGCTCTGGGAAGATCTCGATGAAGATGACCTCTACGCCGATGTGAACGACAAGCGCACGACCGGCAAGGCGGTCGATTTTCAGCGGATTTTCTCGCCGCGAGCGACGCTCGAGGCCGGCGTGCAGCGCAATGTGATCCGGTCGTTCCAGCCGAGCAAGGAGTGGGAGACGCGGGCCGCGTTCGTGCTCACCCCATCGGCCCGAAACCAGCGCTACAGGCTGTTCGTCACCAACAAGCAGATCGACTCGGCCAAACCTGGCACGCACCGCGAAGGAGGAGTGAGCTTTTCCCAGTTCATCGGAAGCGACAGCATGCTCGAGGGCGAGGTAAAGCGCGTCGAATCCACTGCCAGCCTCCTCGGAAACGGCTACGAAGGCACCGTTGCCAACGCCAAGATGATCATCTCCTTCTGACCCACCACTGGCACCACAGAGACACGGAGATCGTTTCACCGTAAAGACACCAAGGCATGAAGAACGACGAAAGACACGGCTTTGTGTCTTTGTGCCTTCGTGGCTCCCGCGTATCGCTCCATTGCACCAACGAGAACCAAATGAGAGGATCGCATCTCGATGTGCCCGGAATGCATCCGGTTTATGGATGACGGGATTCTCTGAAAACCTGTCTCCCACACATTCTCCGACAGTGACAGACAAAGAGAGACAAGAAAAGATAAAAAGTATTTGACAGGGTGGGGGTTTTTAAATATATTGGGTTTACTGAGTGACTGATTCTTTGACAAGCGAACTGGTAGCCGCAAGGCGTATACTTTTGGACTCCGGTCGGTCCTTGAAACGGGTGTCCGAAGCGGGTTTTCTATCGTTCGGTGACGTTCGTGCCAAACCCAAGGGGAAACAATAACCCAGGTATCCCACAGGTCCTCACCGAAAGCATACGTCAGAAGGCAAAAACTTCAAGAGGGGAGGACATCCCTTACCGGATGTCCATCGTTGACCGCAGAAGAACCCTGCAGCGGGTCCGAACCGCATGAGGGGGTGGTGAACCCAGGGCGGTCGATCGAGGAAAACCCTGAAGGAGAGAAGGCCACGAGAGCTGCTTCGCCCTTGGTGAGTGAAATCGTCGAGTGTTCTCGAAGCGCGCGTGATCGGGAGTAAAGCTCCAAGATAGGCCCAAGTCCAAGATGGAAGCCGGCTGTTTTCGGACAGCAAGGTGCCTGGTGGTGATGTGATCGAAGTGGGTAAGACCCTTCGGTCGGGCGGGTGGTTCCGCCGGCAACACCAGGAAGGAAGCCATGAAGGACAGGTAACGATGAAGGAGCAAGGGTCTGGAAAACGGTATCCATATCGATCACGAGTCAAGCTCTGAAGGCCCCAACCCTAGGAGTGCCTGCGGGGTGGAACAAACCCGCGAGCCGTCCAAGATGGTATCTCTGTCAGGAGGTTGAGAAAGCCTGCAGATGGAGAGCGTCGGGCCTGAAAACCCGGTCGTCCCGTCCGACGGTGATGGCGCTGAAAGGGACAAAACCCAGGGAGATTCCGGCAGTCCGGCCGGTGTCGACCGATGAGCAAACCTTGAAGTCGGCTGAAGCTCACAAGAGGATGTCGAACACTTGCAACTGCGGGTGTTGTGGCTGTGTCGAGGGCCTCGAGGACGTCGAAACGTCTGAGGCTTGGCGTAATCAATGCGCGTCATAGCGCAGCCATTCCAAAACTCTATAGAGCAGGTAACGACAAGAAGGGATGAAATGTAGCGGTAACGTTGCGTTTCCATCGTCGGTCCAATTGATCTCCAGTAGGGAAAGCCAGTTCGCACTGATCTCTGATGAGGTCACTCAGTCTTTTTAGCTCATTTTTCGCCCCGCGCTATCGGCGCGGGGCGTTTTGCGTCAAGAGCGTTGAAGATTTTCCCTGAAAAAGATCAGATGGTATCATGGTTGAAACCAGATAAGAAGGTCAGGCGGCCTCGGAATGGAGAGACACCATGAATGACATTCGAACACGGTATTCCCTCGCGCAATTTCGGAGCGAGATGAGCGAACTCCTCGAACAACTCCGGATATGCAAAACCCCTGACGAGGTCAGGACCATCCTGTTTCACTGGGTGAATCAATGCCAGCGCCAAGCGTTTTCCCAGCCGCAGATCAAATGGAACAGGAATCTCAACATCATCCGCGACTGCGCTCGCGCGATGCGATCGCTGCTGAGTCCCCATGGTGAAGTGGCTTCCGGGGAGAGCCTCGCGACGGTTCTGTTCGAGATCTCTCACGACCGGTGCCCAGAAAACCTCACGCCGGCATTTTTCGCCGAAGTCACGCACCTGTTGCGCGGCGTCGCGCTTCATCCCGAGCCCGAATCGTTCGATATGGCCAACCACTTTGAGACTCTCGAGGGCCGCGAGGCCGCGCTCGCACGCTCGGACGACCTGGACGGCCTGTGGCAGCATGTCGAGGAGCGTATGGGCCGGTATGCCGACGGTCTCACTCCCGAAGCGCTCGAGCGTCGCCGTCGTCGCCGAGGCCAGATTCTGAGCGTTCTCGGCGCCACCGAAGCGGAATGGAACGACTGGCGCTGGCAGACCAAGAACATCGTTTCCTCGCTCGCGACGCTCGAGCGGCTTGTCCGGCTGTCCCCCGACGAACGCCGGAGCGTCGAGCAGGCCTGTTGCAGCGGCCTGCCGTTCGGCATCACGCCGTATTATCTCAGCCTGTTCGATGACGATCTCGAAGCTGGCAGGGACAAAGCCTTGCGGGCCCAGGTGATTCCCGACCTCGATCTGGTGCAGCAGACCGCGACTTCACCGGACGCCCGGAAACGGGATTTCGACTTCATGCGCGAGGCCGACACCTCACCCGTCGATCTGATCACGCGCCGGTACCCCGCCATCTGTATTTTCAAACCGTTCAACACGTGCCCGCAGATCTGTTCCTACTGCCAGCGCAACTGGGAGATCGATCAGGCGATGGCGCCAGGGGCCCTCGCTCCCCGCGAAAAGATCGAGGCCGCCCTCACCTGGATCCGCGAGCATCGGTGCATCCGCGAGGTGCTGGTCACCGGCGGAGATCCGCTCGCCATGGGCAACGAGACGATCGAATTCATTCTCGAGCGACTGGCCGGGATCGACCACGTCGATCTGATCCGGTTCGGGTCGCGCGTGCCCGTCACGATGCCGATGAGAATCGACGGGGAACTGGCGGCGCTGCTCGGGCGGTTCCGCGAGCCCGGGCGTCGCGAAATCTGCCTGGTGACCCACGTGGAGCACCCCTACGAGCTGACGCCTGAGGTCGTGTCTGCCGTCGACCGCGTGCGGAAGCAGGGGATCGGCGTCTACAACCAGCTCGTCTTCCAGTTCTTCGTTTCGCGGCGGTTCGAGAGCACCAAACTGCGCATGCTGATGCGTCGGATCGGTATCGACCCCTATTATACGTTCGTCCCCAAGGGAAAGCAGGAAACCAGGAACTACCGCGTTCCCATCGCCCGCATCCTCCAGGAACAGCGTGAGGAAGCGCGCCTGCTGCCGGGCATCCGCCGCACGGACGAAGCCGTCTACAACCTCCCCGCGCTCGGGAAGAACCATCTGCGGGCACAGCAGCATCGCGACTTCGTCGGCATCAGGCCCGATGGCTCCCGCGTCTACGAGTTCCACCCGTGGGAAAAGAACATCATCGATCGCGGCACCTACGTCGGCGACGACGTTCCGGTGCTCACGTATCTCGAACGACTTGCTGAATGGGGCGAGAATATCGACGACTATTCCGGCATCTGGTACTATTACTGAGCCGCCCGCTCAGCCCTTGATCGGCCGACAGACGAACACGACCTTTCGGTCATGCGCGTCGCAGTCGCCGATCTCTACCGTCGTCTTCGCATCCGAAAGGTGGTCGATCACCTGGTCCTCCAGCCCCCCGTCGACCAGATACGTGAAGAACTTCCGGGCCATCTCTTCTGCCCGGTTGCCGCTGAATGAAATCGTCACGTCGTTCATATATATCATCCTATATATTTATAATTGGTGTATTCAGACGAACATATAGCCGTGAAGAGCCAGGCCGCCGGTTCGGAGGAGCGATCCCGTGCCGTGCGAACCGCCGAAACGGGCATTTCGCGGGATCAGCGCCGGCGGTCGGCCGCCAGGAGTTCGAGGACGGCGCGGGCGGTGTCGGCGGATGAGGCGGGATTCTGCCCGGTGACGAGGCCGCCGTCGACGACCACGAAGGGTTTCCAAGGCTCCCCGCATTCGTAGCGGTTGCCGCTGGCGTGCTTCATCTCGGCTTCCAGGCAGTAGGGCACGATGTTCTCCATCCCGGCGATCTCCTCTTCACGGGCGGAAAAACCGGTCACGCGCTTCCCTTCGAGCAGAAGGCTTCCGTCGGACAGTCTGGCTCGCACCAGGGCGCCGGGGCCGTGGCAGACGGCGGCGACGATCCTTCCGCTTTCGAACAGCTGCCGGGCAACCTTCTGCATGTCGGCTGAATCGGTCAGATCCCACATGACCCCATGCCCGCCGACGACGAAGACCGCCGCGACGCGGTCGAGCCGGACGGATCGCAAAGCGACGGTTTTCAACGCGGACCGCGCGCGATCGAGCGCAAGACGCAGCTCGCGGGCCTGTTCCTCGCCGACGTTCGCCGGATCGATGGACCGGGGGTCGACGGGAGCGAAGCCGCCTTCCGGCGAGGCCACGATCACCTTGTATCCGGCTTTCCGGAACAACTGGAAGGGCGCGACGAACTCCTCGGCCCAGAAGCCTGTTTCATGATCCGTTCCGGGAACATGTCCGACCCCGGTCAGGACCATGAGAATCGTGGAACGGGCCGCGCGGGCCTGCTTCGCCTCGATCGGGGTGACCCCAGCGACCAGGCAGAGCAACACGATAAAAACCAGAGCGACAGACTTGTTCATCGTTGACTCCTCGAAAAGATTTCTCTCCGCAATGATGTACCACCACTCCAGCTGAAAACACAAACCTGCCGGACTATCCCGGATATGAACGCGACAATAGAACCCCCCCCACCGCCGGCGCAGGCAGTGGGGGGGGGTATATGAAAAACTATTTCAGAAACCGCGGCTTCCGGGGACGTCGGGGGAAATGTTGTTGCCGACGCCCCCGGTCATCCACTGGCGAGGTGAGGCAGCCCTGCTTGGAGATTCGCTTTGTCTCTGTTTCAATGTTCTTGACGAAGATGAACTCGTCGATCTGGAAGCTGAACATGTAGCCGGGCCAATAATAGCTTAGATACGGCTGGTAGACGAACATGTGCGAGGAGAGTCTCGAAGGCTGATCAGAACGTGTCGAGAGAATCTTGGAAATGGGGGACACATTCTTCTCGGACATCAGCGAATATATGTCCCCCAAACCGGATCCGGTTCAACTCAGAAGATGGCCCACTGCAGCAGATTGGCGCGAAGGAAGAGCATCTCGCCAGAGGCGGTCCGGATCCCGACGATCGCTGTGTGCCACTTGGTTCCCTTCCCCTGACCGAAGGTCAATGGGGCATCTTCGATTGATTTTTCGAAGGTATACCAGCGCTGAGTTCCGGGGCGCTCGGAAACCTGCCGCAGATCGCGGAACCAGACGTCTTTGCTTCCCACGAGCCACAGAAAGTCGAGGCTGGAACCCTCGGGCACTGACTGCTTCTTGGTTTCAGAGACAACCAGGACCACTTTGCCGGGGCGGTCATATTTCGTCGGGGCCTTCAGATCGGCAAAGATCGTGGCGGAAAGGCGAAGCGTGCGCCCATCGAAGGAAACGGTCTCCTGAGCCTTCTCCAACTTCTTGATGTTGATCCCCTGAACCGAACCCTGCAACTCGGCGAGATAATTCTCTGTCGCATCCGGAGCCGGAGCAGACCAGGCCGCGCCGCCGCACATCAGGGCACATCCAAGGAGTACCATCGAAATAAGCTTTTTCATATATATCCTCCGCCATTTTTGATTCGTTGCCGATTTTCGGCTTGATGGCAGTATCTATGCAAAAGGCATGCCAATGAAAATATTGCCCGCGAAGCGCCTCTATTGCCGAGAATGTCCGAACTATGATTCTCACATGATAAAAAGCCGGCGGCCGGGTGATGAAAAATAACCGGATAACCAACCCCATCTTCAATTGAGGCGTTAATAGAAAGCACCATGGTCGTCATCTTCGTGAAGTCGAGGTGAGTACCTGTTGATTACCCGGTGAAGAAGCCTGAAAAGAGGCCGGAACTCCTAATTCTTCGAGTTTGCGGAGACGCCTGCCCGTCTGATGCGCCTGCTCGAGGAATTCTCATGATTTCCCTCGGACATGGAGTGGCGAAGGATGGGCCAAATGAAAAAGTCGAAGAGGGCCAGGCAGGGTTGACGAAATCAACATGTCTCCCCGGAGTGATCGAAACGTTGCAATATATCGATATTTCCAATACATTGGTACATAAAATTCACGCACGATCCTTTTCTCATGAGTGAGACAACATGCAAACGCCCAACAAGACGAATACGTTCAATGATGCCGATGTCGCCAGACTGCATACGGCATTGATGATATTTTTGGCCCTTCTGGCGTATATGAGTTTCGGGCGAGACTTCATCACTATCTGGACCCTCCCCGACATCGATGCCTCGGTTGTGGAAGTGCATGCCTTCGAGATGAGAAAAAACAGTTGGATGAAAATGAGCAACGGATCGAGTCATAAGATTCCCGATCGTCTCGCCTTTCATATCAGCCCTGGCACGAACATCAAGCACCGAACTGGATCATTCTATACTCTTGTAGATAAAACAAGACTGCGCCTGTATCGGCTGACTCCTCTTGTACTGTTTGGCCTGTGCTTCGTTCTGTGGCTTCTCTGCAGCATCAGCCATCCCCTGATAGGCATATTGGCCGACGTTCTCTACAAAGATCGCGGATTTCTCGTCTGCTATGCCTATGTCCTGTATCCAATCATTCTCATTTGTTCCCTATTCATGAAATTTTGACCCCGCCGGTTCGGTAATCAAAGCCACGTTTTGTCGGCATTCACGAGGATGTCAGCGGAAAAGTTCTCTGCTGAGACCTAGTGCCATGGGTGAATCAGGAACGTTGCAGCAAAAGAAGTGAACGGCTCGTTACAAGAACCTCCCCCATCGCTGCAGGGCCGGCGATGGGGGAGGTGTGCTTTCCGAGGCGGTTTAGAACCAGGTTTTTTGGAGGGCGGTGACGGCTTCGTCAGCGGCCTTCACGAGGGCGTCGGCGGAGATGTCGCTGCCGACGCCGCCGATCATCCACTGGCGGGGGGTGAGGCAGCCCTGCTTGCAGATGCGTTCCATCTCGATGCCGATGTTCTTGCCGCGCATGAACTCATCGATCTGGAAGCTGATCATGTAGCCGAGCGGGTAGTCGCTCAGATACAGCGGGTAGGCGAGCATGTGCGAGTAGATGCCGAGCACGGTGCTGTCCTTGATGCCGAAGACCGGGGCGTAGTAGGCGTTCCAGACGTCCTTCGCGATCGTGATGACGGCTTCCTTGAGCTGGGCCGGGGTCGCGTCGGGGTGCTCATACAGCCAGCGCCAGACGCGCAGGTCGACGAGCGCGACGCCCGATATCTCGTAGGCGGACCAGAACGTGTCGAGGGTGTTGCGGTGCTGAATTGCCGGATCGTCGAGTTTCATGCCGATCACATCCATGTCGCGGCTCTGGAACAGGAACGCGAAGCACTCGGTGCAGGCGGTGTTCGGCACGTCGCCGAGCAGATAGTGGTCGGCCTTGTACAGCGATAGCACCTGCTCGACGCAGTGGCCGAGCTCATGCATCGCGGTGTTGAAGCCCTGGTAATCCATGCCGCCCTTGGGAACGCGGGTGCGCAGGTGGGAGCGGTCGGTGCGCATCATCGCGGGCGTCGCGTGGCCTGCGCCGCGGGCCGGCTCGACGGCGATGCGGCCGGCGATGAACTTCGCCTTCTGTTCCTCGAAACCCATGAACTTCAGGATGTTCGGAATGTCGCGGGCGAACGCCTGCAGGTTCGGGTATTTATCACGAACGGTCTGGTTCAGCTCCTTCTCGGGCAGTTCGCCGGCGACCTTGAAGCCGGAATACCACAGGTCGAATGGACGCAGGCCGCGGCCGATCTTCTTCGAAATCAGCGCGCCGGTGCGGGCCGCGGCATCTGATGAGATCAGCGAGACGAGCAGCTTCTCTACTTCGGCCTCCGGAATCTGGCGCGACAGGTCGAAGCGGCGGTCGATGTAGCGCGGATACTTCGGATACAACGGGTCGACCAGGCGCTGGGCATGAAAATTCACCAGCATCTTCGCATAGCGGGTGTCGGGCTCGGGCGTTGCCTCGATTTGTTTGAAGCCATTCCCGGTCTTCTCGAACACGGTGTTGGCGACGGGGTCCCAGTAGACGGGCTTGTTGACGACCATCTGCGGGATCGACTGGTCGATGACCCGCTCCATCACCTTGAACAACATCTCCTGGCCGACCTGGCCGTCGGCTTGGGCATACAGGGTCGAGAGGTGGTCGCGCAGGCCCCAGTGGCTGATCAGCTTGAGATCGCTCGTGAAGATCGGCTTCTTCTCGGGGTTCAACAAGTAGCCGGCGAAAATATTATAGTCATTCACATACGACTCTGCCTCGATCTCGGCGTCGTTGACCTTCTGCCGCACCGCCGACGGGACACGGGCCGAATACGAGTCGCAGAGACGCGTGCGCGCCCATTCCTCGCGGCTCCAGGACGGGCCTTTCTCGAGTTTTTCGGCGAGCGTCGTCTGCGGGAAGTTGAGCAGGGTGACGAAAGCGATCTTCAGCCGGAACAGGTCGTCCTGCAGGTGGTTCGACGGGTCGAGCTTGGCGAACGCTTCGTCGAGCGGCAGGCAGTCACCGATATCGAGGTCGAGCGGCCGCTTCAGGTCACGCGTCAGCCGGTGGAAATACCCGTTGATCGACTCGAAGTTCGCCTGAAGGCGGCCGAATGTTTCCTCGAGGACGGCCGGGTCGGCGATGAACTGGTCGAGGCAGAAGGTTACGAACTCGTCGTGGGAGCCGTCTTCGGCGCGCCAAAACGGGGCCGCCTGGGCTACACCGGCTTCGATCCGGGCGCGGTGGGCTTCCCCGTGCTTGTTGACCAGTTCGGCGACGGCGCGGGCCTGGACGTCGGCGGGGACGCCGGCCGTCTCGCCGGCTGCCTGATCCGTGGCGGCCGGCGCCGGTGTCGAGGGCTGAGCAAAGGCCGGGCAGAAAGAGAACATCATGATTGCGATCAAAAACAGACGTTTCATATATTCCTCAAAATAGAAAATTCCGGAAATCAGATCCGGCATCCATGGTACCGCATTTCGCCAGAATGGTGTAGGGGCGGGTTTGAAACCCGCCCCTGCGTGTGCAAATGCTTGTCTGAAAGGGAGTTCAGGGATGGAGGTCGGCCAGGGTCGCGATGTTGTCGAAGGCGGCCACGCCGAGCGAGGCCGGGAAGAGCACGTAGAGCGATCCTCCGCGCATGCAGATCATGGGAAGGGAGGTCTCGATGAGGACCTGGAACGTGTCGCCGACGAGATAGCCGACGCCGCGGGTGGTCGAGATCAGGAGCCCCTTGCGCGGGTGGAGGGCTACACCGGTGATGGGGTGCGGCACGAGCGCGGGAAGCGGCGCCGCCTGGCCGGTGCCCGGGGCCACTTCGTAGACTCGGCGGCCGGCTGCGACGAAGACCTGCGAATCGGTTCCGGCGACGCCGGTGATCTCGCCTTCGATCTCGAGAATCTTTTCGAACCCTTTGGTGAGACCGCCTTTTTTCATCCGGTACAGCTCGTTCTTGCCGCCGGGGCGTGATACGGCGATGAACAGCGTATCGCCTGCGCCGCCGAACAGCCGCCCGTAGAGCGCGGGAAGCTGGGCGATCGCCTGGAACGGAACGACCGGGAGATCGGCTGTCGTATCCGCCGTCGAGGCCGGCGCCGTGAGGAAGCCGAACTTGGTGACCGTCGAGACGATCATGGCGCCGTTGTCGAGGTGGACGAAGCCGGTGAAGGGCGTCGAGGTTTTCGCCCGGAACCCGTTGGCCGGACTGACGATGCGGCGGTCATCGAAGCCGATCCAGGGCCGGCCGTTCGCATCGACCGAGAAGCGCATCTCGGGAACACGCAGGCGGGCGTCTTCGGCGGCCGTGTGGCTCATCGGCGGCTGGACCCACCGCACGGCGATCGGGCAGGAGGCGGGGATGGCGAGCGTCGTGTTCAGGAGTGCCTCGGTTCCGGTTCGTTCCTGGGCGGCCAGAGGCGAGAAGCCGGCGAGGGTGAAAATAAGAATGACGATTGATATATAATAAAAAATATTACTTTTCATCTGGTCCTCCGATCCATTCCATGACGGCCTTCTGTCCGGTGGTCATCTCGCTTTTCAGGGAGTTCCAGAACTCCTTGCGGTCGAAGGTGCCGCCCACGGCTTTCGTCGAGTCTTCCATGAACTTGTTCAGGGCCGTGAACGCGGTGTTCGAATAGATCCGGCCGCCGTCGACGGCGAAGGACGCCTGGGGCATCCCCAGCTTGCCGATCACGATGTCGACGACTTCCTTGATGGCGCCGGGGGCGTTTCGATCGGCCACTTCGACCGAAACCTTGCCGAGAGCGAGCACGTTTTCATATTTCCCGGCGATCTCGGGCGGAAGAACATTCTCCGCGAACTTCTCACCGAGCATCTCGGCTCCCTGGCCGGCGCGCTCGGCGTTGAAGCGGGCGAGCATCATCTCGAGATCCTTGTTTTCGCCGTAATACGGCTCCTGCGGGGTTTCCGGGGTTTGGTCCCGGCCGATCGCCGCCGCTTTTCCGCCTGATATCAGCTTGTCCAGCACGGGAATGTCGAGCTGGAGACCTTCACGGTCTTTTTCTGAAAGATCGTCGCGGGTGATGGCCTGTACCCAGGTGTTCACGTATTTCGTCATCAGCGTGTCGATATTCTGGATCGATCCGCTCTTCCGGAGCGCGTCGATGCGTGACTTGATATCGCGCAGGGCCGAACGCGTCTGGGTGGCCGAAACAAACGGATCCGCCTGCGCCGTCACGACCGGTGCCGGCCTGGGGCGCGGGGTGGATGGCCTCAACTGGGGCGGCAGAGGCGGGACGGCGGCTTTCTTCCGGGCGGATTCGCGCTGCCTCTCGCGGCGTCGCTGTTCCCGGGCGCGATCTTCTCGGTGATTCGCGAGCGCCCGCTCGGCATTTGCAAGCCTACCCCGGAGGGATGCATCGTTTGGGGTGTGGTTGAGAGCGCGTTTGTAGTATTTGACGGCATCGCGGTAATTCCCCTTGCTGTAAGCCCGGTCGGCCCGGGAACCGATCTCGGCCGCCTTCTGGACCGGATCGACCGGTTTTGGCGTGAACCAACTGAAGATGCCGCCGAACGGGACGCCGGTGCCGCCGGAGTCGGAGCTGTCCGAACTGCTTTCATAGCTTGGGCTGGAGTAACTCGAGCCGCTCGAGGAATCGGAACCGCTGTAGGAGCTCGAACTGCTGTCGTAGCCGGAATTTCCGGAACTGCTTCCGGAATCCGAACTGCCTGAATTGTCGTAACCCGGAGATGGCTCCACGGGAGTGGGCGGCGGGGGTTCAGGAACATTGCCGGGCTGGCCGCCGATCTCGATGAGTTGATCGTAGGCGCCGGCCCCGGCCGTCTGCGGGGTTCCGAGAGCCAGGATCCCCAGAAGCGCCAGGCATATCATATGGTCGATCTTCATTCCTGCATTCCTTTCGAACGGAAGTGTCACCGTGGTACCACACCAACGCAGTTTCCGGAAAGCGGATTGCAAATCGTTCCGTTACAGTTCGATCTGGCAACCGAGTTCCAGCACGCGGGTGGGCGGGATTCCAAAGAAGGCGGTCGCTTCCCGGGCGTTGCGGGACATGAACCGGAACAGCCACTTACGCCAGTGGGGCATGTCGGACTGGCCGGTCAGGAGCAACGACTCGCGGCCGAGGAAAAAGCTGGAATCGAGAAGTTTGAGCGGATGGCCCGTTTCCCCGGCCGCTCGGAAGATTTCCGTCATGCTGG
>JAGOCE010000069.1 GCA_017998915.1 Candidatus Ozemibacteraceae bacterium | reverse complement strand
CGTCATCGTCCTGCTCGCTGCGTTCATGACGCTCAAGTCCTACGGCCCCGACATGGTCGCCATCTGGGGCGACTACATGAAATATACGTTGGAAAATCTTATCAGCACCGAACTGACCCTGCCCCATACGCTCATCCTGATGAATCAGGCGATCGTGGTCATTTTCAAATCGATGGCCCCCGTGCTCCTCGTGGTGATGCTGACCGCGGCTGCCGTCAACCTGATGCAGGTCGGATTCCTGTTCACCCTCGAGCCGTTCGTCCCGGATCTCGAGCGCTTGAACCCGATCTCGGGACTCTCGAACGTCTTTTCCTGGAAAATGGTCGCCGAGCTGGTCAAGTCGATCCTGAAAATCGTCGTCGTCGCGTATATTCCCTACTCGACGCTCCGGGACCAGCTCCCCTTCCTGGTCAGGTTCGTCCAGCTCGAACCGGTGCCCTCGGTGATCCTGCTGATGAAGCTTCTTTTCACCATGTCGCTCAAGATCATTCTCTTGCTGCTCGCCGTCGCCGTCGGCGACTGGTTTTTCCAGAAATGGCGCTACGAAGAGAATCTCAAGATGTCCAAGGAGGACATCAAGGAGGAATACAAACAGCGGGAAGGCGATCCGAAGGTCAAGGCGAAGATTCGCGAGCGACAACGCAGGTTGGCTTCGAGACGAATGATGGAGGAGGTCCCGAAAGCGACGGTCGTCGTCACGAACCCGACGCATATCGCCGTCGCCTTGCGTTACGACAAGGCTGCCGGCATCGACACCCCGACCGTCGTCGCCATGGGAACAGGTCTGATCGCGCAGAAGATCAAGGAAATCGCGGCGGCGCACGGCGTGCCCGTCATCGAGAACAAGCCTCTTGCGAGGCAGCTCCATAAGATGGTAGATGTTGGAGATGAAATTCCGCAGGAACTGTTTCAGGCGGTCGCCGAAATCCTGGCCCAGCTGCACCGTGAGGGTCAGTATCGGGCAGCCTGATCGCGAAACCGGCAGCGCTGGAGAGGGTATGATCGTGCATCAAAAAATGATGCGCGATATTTTCGCTCTGCCCAAAGTTCTTTACGGCGTGCCCCGAGGGACCACGCTGTCTTGTCCTGGAGCGGCTGCGTAACGTATGGCCGAAAAGAAGCCCAACCGACTGCTGGACAACATCGCGATGGTGGAAGTCTTGAAGAATCGCGATGTGCTGTTTGCCGTCGGCCTCGTATCGGTCATCATCATGATGTTCGTCCCCCTGCCTGCGTTCATCCTCGACGTGATGCTGGCCCTGAACATCGCACTCGCGCTTGTCATCCTCCTGGTATCCGTCTATACCAAGGATGCGCTCGAGTTCTCGGTGTTCCCAAGCCTCCTCCTGCTGGCGACCGTGTTCAGGCTGGGCCTGAACGTGAGCACGACCCGATTGATCCTGCTGGGGGAAGGAGCGAAAATCAGCATCGTCAAATCTTTCGGCACCTTCGTCGTGGGCGGCAATTACGTCGTTGGCGCGGTCATCTTCTCGATCATCGTCGTCTTCCTGTTCGTCGTCGTGACGAAGGGCTCGGAGCGCGTCGCGGAAGTCGCGGCCCGGTTCACCCTCGATGCCATGCCCGGTAAGCAGATGTCGATCGACGCCGACCTGAACGCCGGGATCATCGACAACGACGAGGCGCGCCGTCGGAGGCGCAACATCGAACGGGAAGCCGACTTCTACGGGGCGATGGACGGCGCCAGCAAATTCGTCAAGGGCGATGCAATCGCCGGCATCGTCATCATCATCATCAATATCATCGGAGGCTTCGTCATCGGCGTGCTGATGCGCGGCGAATCCCTGATGGACGCGCTCCAGACCTACACGCTCTTCACCGTCGGCGACGGGCTCGTCACGCAGATTCCTTCGTTTCTGATCGCGACGGCGTCGGGTCTCGTCGTCACCCGGGCCAGCTCCGAGTCGAATCTCGGCGTCGAACTCACCCAGCAGCTCGTCTCGAATCCGAAGGTCCTCGGCGTGGCCGCTGTCATGATGGGCTTTCTTGGCCTCATACCGGGGCTTCCCAAGGCGAGCTTCATTTTCCTCAGCGCCGTGTTCGGCGCCATCGCCTGGCTGACGCACACGGTCTCGGAAGAAGAAATCCAGCAGAAGGCGGACGACGAGAAGAAGGAAGCCGCCGCGACACCATCCAAGCCCGAGGATGTTTCCTCCCTCCTCTCGATCGACCAGCTCGAGCTCGAAATCGGCTACAACCTGATCCCGCTCGTCGACTCGAACCAGGGCGGGGATCTGCTGAACCGCATCACGCTGATCCGGCGTCAGATCGCGATCGACCTCGGCCTCGTGGTCCCGCCCATTCGTATACGAGATAATATACAATTGCCGCCGTCGGTGTATGTGATCAAGATCAAGGGCGTCGAAGTCGACCGCTACGAGATCATTCCCGACCAACTCCTCGCGATGAACGCCGGCACGGTCACCTCGCCTCTCACCGGCATCGAGGTCGTCGAGCCTGCCTTCGGCCTGCCGGCGATCTGGATTTCCCAGTCGGTGCGGGAACGGGCCGAGATGGCCGGCTACACGGTCGTCGACCCGTCGACGGTCATCGCGACGCACCTCACCGAGGTCATCCGGAAAAACGCCCACGACATCCTCGGCCGCCAGGAACTCCAGTCGCTGCTCGAGTCGGTCAAGGCATCGTATCCGCTCATCGTCGACGATGTCATTCCCAAGATCGTCAATCATTCCCTGCTGCTGAAGGTGCTTCAGAACCTTCTCCGCGAAGGCGTCTCGATCCGGAACATGGTGACGATCCTCGAGTCGCTCGCGGACTGCGAGGGCATCCGTGAGGCCGACACCCTCACCGAGATCGTCCGTCAGGGGCTATCGCGGCATATCTGCAAGAGCCTCGTCGACCAGGCCGGCATGTTGAACGTCATTTCCCTCGACCCGCGGCTGGAGCAGCTGCTCACGCAGTCCCTGCAAAAGGTCGAGGGCACCGTTCAGCTGGCTCTCGACCCGAAGATCGCCACGAACCTTCTCGGAAAAATCAAGGACCGGATCGAGGAAGTGATGCAGGAAGGCCGTTCGCCGATCCTGCTCTGCAGCGCCGCCCTTCGCCTCAGCCTCAAGCGGCTCACCGAGCGCATGGCGCCGAGGCTGACGATCCTCTCCTATAATGAAATACCGACAACGATACAATTGCAGTCCACCGGTCTCATCTCCCTCAATTGACGACAGGATGAACGAGAGCGCCCATGCCTGATCAGGCGGAATCACTCAGAGAACTGAAGCGGCTCCTCGACACCGTCTCGCCGGAACAACTTCCGGGGCCGGAGGAGTTCCTGACCTCGCTTCCCTCCCCAACGAAGTTCTCGGCCATCGCCATTCTCGTTCCGGACGGCGCCGGCGCCCGGATCCCGCCTCTGCAGAAATGGCTTCCGGCCCTGTCGAAACGCAGACGCCCCCCCACCGTCTGGGACCAGGCCGCAACCCTCTCCGCGGCGACTCCGCTTCCCGACGGTTCCGACAGGCTTCCGCTGATGATCCACACCGACTCCGCCGCGGGCCCCCTGATCGTGCTGCCGCGCCAGCCGTCGCCCATCGCCCTGCAGGCCCGCCCGGTGCCCGACCGAATCAGGTTTCTGCGCCAGATCCAGAAGCTGTTCGCCAGCAGCACCGAGATCTGGATCACGATTCCCATGTCGGAGTTCCGTGCACACCTGCCGCTTCTCCATGCGACAGATGCGGTGCTGGTCCTCGTGCCCCGGCACCCCGACGCCGTCCTGAAAAGTTACGAAGCCGTGAAATCTGTGCACCTCTCAGGATATTTTTCTCCGATTTCGCTCGCAGAGACGCCTGCCGGGGATGAGCTCATTTCGGATCATGCCGTCGAGCGTGTCCGCACGGTGGCAAAACAATTTTTATCTCTTGACCTCCCCCCCTTCGGGGTGGTACTTTCTGGCATCATCCAAAGTTCCCCGACCTCGAGAGAAGGGCCGTTCCAAAAAAAGCCCGGGATTGTTCCCATGTACGATTTTCTCCGCGCATTCGCCGAGCGAGTGCTGTATCCCGCACCGGAAGACCGTCGATGAGCGATTCAGTGAAAAAACCGATCGAGAGCATAATCGCCGAAACAAAGCGGCAGATTCAGCCGTATGTCTTCAAGCGTCTCGAGTCGCGCCGGCCCCGGCAGGCGGGTAGAAAAATAGCGAGAACAATAACCATCGCCAGCGGCAAGGGCGGCGTGGGGAAAACGAATATCGTCGCCAACCTGGCTATCTGCCTGGCCCAGGCAGGCCGTCGCGTCATCATCCTCGACGCCGATCTCGGTCTGGCGAATATCGACGTGGTGTTCGGCATCCGACCGAAGCACAATCTCACCGACGTGGTGACGGGCGATCTGACGCTCGATCAGATCATGATTCCCGGCCCCCGCGGCATTCAGATCATCGCCGGCGGCTCGGGCATCAGCGAACTCGCGCATCTTCCGCCCGACCGCGCGAAGCGTCTGTTCGAACAGCTGCGATTCCTCGAGGACAAAGCGGATTATCTCCTGATCGACACCGGCGCAGGCATTGGCCAGAACGTGATCTCGTTCTGTCTCGCGGCCGACCAGATCCTCGTCGTCACGACCCCCGAACCAACGGCTCTCGCCGATGCCTACGGCATCATCAAGGTCATCAGCCAGTCACGCCCCGACGCGAACCTTTCCGTCCTCGTCAACCGTGTCGCGGACGACCAGGAGGGAGCGTTCGTTCACGAACGGCTCTCGAAAGTCGCCGACGAGTTCCTCCGCTTCCCCGTCAAGAATCTCGGCTGTATCCCCCAGGACTCGCAGATGTATCTGGCAGTCCGCCAGCAAACGCCTCTTCTGCTGTTTTCCCCGATGTCTCCGGCTGCCCAGCGCATCCGCCGGCTCGTCACGGAAGTCTTCCACGAGATCTACGAAGAGGAACAAACCGGCGAGGGCATGGAAGGCTTCCTGACGAGGCTCGCGAAATTCTTCAACGGGGGCGTGCGGGCGTGATGATTCAAAAGTTCGTCGCCGACACGTATCATGAGGCGCACCTGAAAGCCCGCATGGAGCTGGGCGATGATCTCATCGTCATTCAGACCAAGACGTTCCCTCAAAAAATATGGGGAGGTATATATTCTCGGGAAGTCGTTGAACTGACCGTCGCGGCGGCGCGGGACAAAAAAGAGCCTCCCGTCGTGTCCGCCCCCGTCCGACCGGCCCCTTCCGAGGAACTCACCGTCCCTCCGGTGCCTCCCAAGCCCGTGTTGCCTTCCCGAGCGGCTACCTATGCAGCTTCATCCGGGACACCCCAACGACCTCGGGCCGACACCGCGGCGGCAAAATCGCACCATGCCGGTCCACAGGGACTTCGCCGAGTGCATGGGATCCGCTCGAACCAGGAAGGCATGGCCGAGCCTCATTCCCAGCGCATCGAAGAAGAAGCGCAGCAGACCGCGAAGACCCTCGAACTCCTCGACGCCATCATCAAACATCGCAACAACAAACAACCCGCGGCTCCCGCCGCGCCGGCCACGGCACCCCGAACGGCCGCAGCCGCCGCACTCCGGCCCCCGGCCGATGAATCCACAGACAGGCCGTCGCTGAACTCGCTCGAGCAGAGGCTCAACGAACTGTTCACCCTCATTCGGGACATGAAAACGTCCGCCGGCCAGACGCTCGAGACGCAGGCGCCGACCATTCCCGCCGGCCTGATGCATCTGAAGCGCCAGTTCCAGAACCAGGAGTTCCCGGCAGAAATCATCGACGAATTCATCGAGAGGCTGGGCAAAGAGCTGCCGCCGCTGTCCATGCACAACGAAAAAATCGTTTTCGACGAGACGGCGAAATGGCTGAAACGGCTTCTCCACTTCACGCCACACCCGCAGCCGACGCGCCCCGGCCCCCAGATCTTCGCCCTCATCGGCCCCACCGGTGTCGGGAAGACGACGACGATCGCCAAGCTGGCGGCAACGTATGCCCTGAACATGAAAGACCGGAAATCCGTTGCGCTGTTCACGCTCGACACCTACCGCATCGGAGGCACGCAACAGCTCGATCAGTATGCGAACCTGATCGACGCCACGATGGAAGTGCTCTACGAGCCGGACGACATTCTTCCCGCTCTTGAACGCCACCAGGACAAAGACATCATTCTCGTCGACACGGCGGGGCGATGCCCGAAAGACGCCGTCGAGCTCGGCAATCTGAGAAACTTCATCAATCTCTTCGGTCCCATCAGGACCTACCTCGTTCTCTCAGCCACAACGAAGTATTCGGATATGCACGACACCGTCAGGCGCTTCCAGCAGGTCGGATTCGACGAGCTGATCTTCACCAAGGTCGACGAAACCGACACCATCGGACCGCTCGTTTCCCTGCTGTATCGGACGGCGCTTCCGCTCGCCTATCTGACCGACGGGCAGGATGTTCCCGACAATTTCATGCCTGCGTCGGCGGAGTATTTTGTCTCCAGATTCGCGGGAACCTGCTGATTTTACAAAAGTTCGGCCGGGTCGCTTTTCGCCGTGCTCGAACGTGAATCACAGGGCTCACCTTGGTTTCCACCATCGTCGAACTCGCACATTTCTCTCATTTCCTGTATACTCTGGAGTTTGACCACGCCTCATTCGTGACACCTTGAACGACAGCCAGACGAGGTAAAGGGAGCCGGCTCCGGTGGATATCGACCTTTCCCAGTATATGGGCATGTATATCGACGGTTCGAAAGAGAACCTCGATATGATGGACAAGATGCTCCTGAACCTGGAGCAGAATCCCAACGACATCGATTCCGTGGGCGAGATTTTCCGCGCCGCTCACACCCTCAAGGGGATGTCGGCCACCATGGGATTTGAAAAGGTCGCCCATCTCACCCATGAGATGGAGAACATTCTCGACAAGCTCCGGAACAAGGAAATTCCCGTCACGACCAACGTTGTCGACGTCCTGTTCGAAACGTTCGACGTTCTGCGCATTCTCGTCAACGACAGCATCTCCTCTTCAGACTCGAACGTGAACCTCGATGCCATCTCGAAAAAGTTGACGGACGTCGTCGGAACGAACGAGCAGCAGGAGAGCCAGGCCGCTTCGACGCAGGCTGCACCGGCCGATACCGGTCCGGAGCTGTCCGGCATCACGCTGAACGAGTTCGAGCTCCAGGTCCTCGTCGAAGGGGAACAGCGCGGCTCGCATATTTTCCTGCTGCAGGTCACGCTGGTGGCCGACTGTCTGCTCAAGGCACCGCGCGCGTTCATGGTCGTGCGCAACCTCGAAGAACTCAAATGCGAGATCATCAAATCCGTTCCCGAGACCAAGGATCTCGAGGAAGAGAAATTCGATCTCTCGTTCAAAATGCTTCTGATCACCCCCACGGGCGCTGACGACGTCAAGACGGGAATCGAGTCGATTTCCGAGATCGAAACCGTTCGGGTAACGTCCCTCACATCTGACGACCTGCGAACGCCACAGCCCGATCTTCCTCCCATCCCCCAAGAGCCCCAGACGGTATCTCCGGCCGTTCAGTCCCCGCCGCCCCCGGTCCAGAAGCCCGCACGAACGCAAGCACCTCCCGTCGTCCGGGCCGCCTCGCAGCAGCCTGCCGCACCTGTGCGACAAGCCTCCCAGGCAACTCCACCCGCCGCTCCGCGCCAACCCACTCCGGCACCGGCCACGCCCGTCGCATCACCTCCTCCGGCCTCCCCCCCACCACCGGCGCCGCCGACACCTCCGCAGGGTGGCGGGCGACCGCCTGCCGGACAACCGCCGAAACCCGGAACGGCAACCGCTGACAAGCGCAGCAGTCAGACCGTTCGCGTCGACATGCACCGGCTGGACGACCTGATGAATCTGGTCGGAGAGCTGGTCATCAATCGCACTCGGCTCGCCGACATCGGTGCCGCACACAAACTGAAGGACCTGAACGAGACGTTGACTCGCGTTTCCCAGATCAGCAGTTCACTCCAGAACGTTGTCATGCAGGTGCGCATGGTGCCCATCGAGCAGGTTTTCGACCGGTTTCCCCGCATGACGCGCGATCTCTCGAAAAAACTGGACAAGAAGATCGACCTCCTCATCGAGGGCAAGGAAACCGAGATGGATCGGACCGTGATCGACGAGATCGGCGATCCGATGGTCCACATCATCCGCAATTCTATAGATCATGGAATAGAACTTCCCGCCGAGCGCGTCGCCCGCGGCAAAAGCGATACCGGCACGATTCATCTGATCGCACGCCACGAGGGGAACCACGTCATCATCGAAGTTCGTGACGACGGCCGGGGCATCGACCCGACGATCGTCGGCCCCATCGCCGTCAAGCGGGGCCTCTTCACGCAGGACCAGATCGACCGGATGCCCCCCGAGGAAATCGTCAAGATCGTCTTCCTGCCCGGATTCTCAACGGCAAAAACCGTCACGGACATCTCCGGCCGCGGCGTCGGGATGGACGCGGTGAAGGCGAAGATCGACGAACTCAACGGTTCCCTCGATGTCGAATCGAAAGTCGGCATCGGGACGCGCGTCATCATCAAGCTTCCCCTCACCCTCGCGATTCTGCCCGCTCTCATGGTGAAACTCGGCACAGAAACCTACGCCATTCCGCTGGGCTCCGTCCAGGAAACGATGGACATCACGAAGAGCGACGTCAACATCGTCCAGCACCAGGAAGTGACCTTGCTGCGCGGGGAAGTCCTGCCGATCATCAGGTTGAGAAACGAACTGAACGTGCCGAAGACGAGTGATGAAAAGGATAAAGAAGACGAACTGTCGATCGTCGTCTGCGCGTCGGGCGAAAAGCGGGCCGGGTTCATGGTCGACGAACTGCTCGGCCAGCAGGAAATCGTCATCAAATCCCTGGGCAATCTGCTGAGCGGACTGTCCGGCATCATGGGCGCGACGATGCGCGGCGACGGAAGCATCGCGCTGATCCTGGACATTCCGTCGTTCTTCCAGACGAAGGGCCAGACACGAACGTAAGGCAAAACAGACCAAGGAGTCCGCGGTGGATCTCGATCTTCAACAATATATGGGCGCCTATATCGATGGTTCGAAGGAGAACCTCGATCTGATGGACCGCATGCTTCTTGCGTTGGAGCAGAATCCCGGAAACAGCAGCGCCATCGAGGACATCTTCCGTGCGGCGCACACCCTCAAGGGCATGTCCGCCACCATGGGCTTCGAAAAGATCGCCCATCTCACCCATGAGATGGAAAGCGTTCTCGACAAGCTGCGGAACCGCCAGCTTTCCGTCTCGCCCCAGCTGATCGATGTCCTGTTCGAGACGTTCGACATTTTACGCAATCTCGTGACAGACAGCTTCAACCAGAGCGATTCACGGATCGATCCGAAAGCGATCTCCCAGAAACTCGCCAGCATTGCGACCGGAGAGGCTCCACTCGTGAAACAGGCCACGGATGCCGGCACATCGCCCGGCATCGGCAGGGCTTCCACCGAACCCTATCCCCCGGAATTATCCGACCTGGCCTATTTCGATCTGGCCGAGATCGAACGGATCAAGATGGACGAAGCACACCAGCAGGGGCTTCACCCGTATCTCCTCAAGGTGTCCCTCGTCCCGGACTGTCTGCTGAAAGGGCCGCGCATCTTCATGATCCTGCGCACGCTCGAGACGCTGCAGTGCTCTATCCTCAAATCCATCCCGTCCGTGAAAGATCTCGAGAACGAGAAGTTCGACCGAGCTTTCATGATGATCATCACGACGAACTCCGCGGAAAAGGCTGTCACGGATGAGATCGAATCCGTCTCTGAGGTCGAGAAAGCCGTGATGTTCCCAATTCCCGGTGCGGGAGGGTTTTCTGAGGAAGTCTCATTCGAAGCGTTCCGGCCTGAGCCAGAGCCGGAACCCGAACAACCGCACGAACCAGAGCCGGAATCGCCCTCCGAACAGGAGCCGGAGGCGAATCTCGAGCCAGAGCCGGAACCCATTCAGCCGGTCGAGCCGGCACGACCGCTCCCACCGGTCGCCCCCCAGCCTCCACGCCAGCCCCAGCCACCCGCCCCCCAGCGCGAACGTCAGAGGCAGGCGGCGGCGCAACAGCCCATACCGGCGGCTCAGTCACCCGTCCAACAGCCGCCCAGACCGTCCGCAAAGCCACAGGTGCAGGACCTTTTCCAATCCCCGGACGGTCCCGGCTCCCTTCAGGGCGGCGGCGGAAACGATTCGAACGACGAAGATATTGAGGCTCAGAAGGAGATCGTCGAACTCGTGCAGCTGGTCAGCTTCCAGATGGCCGGCGAAACGTATGCCCTGGGCATCAAGGAAGTCGAGGGCATCATCAACATGCTGCCGATGACCCGGGTTCCGAAGTCACCACCCCATATCGAGGGTGTCATCAATCTTCGCGGTGAAATATTACCCGTTATAAATTTGAGGCGCCGTCTCAAGCTGACCGAAAAGGCGGATATTCGCGAAGACCAGATCATGATCCTCTCGTTCGAGCGGGAAAAGGTCAAAGTCGGATTCCTGGTCGACCGCGTTCAGGAGGTCCTGCGGCTGCCGCAGACATCGATCGAGCCGCCCTCGCACGTGAGCGAAGGGGTGAACGTCGAGCATCTGCGGGGCGTGGGGAAGCTCGGCAACAAGATCATCATCCTGCTGAACGCGGAGAAGATCGTTTTCGGCTGAACCTCAGCCGTTGGCCGTTTTCGCCATGATGCGCTTGGCCGAATTGCGGACCATGTCGTTTTCATCCTCGATCAGCGTTTCGGCAAGCTTATAGAGATTCGGCAGGGGAAGCTTCCCCAGTGCCTCGATCGCGTTCAGCCGGTTGAACCACTCCCCGTCCCGCAGGAACGGTTCGATGGCGGGCGCAGCCTCGGCGAAGCCCAAATCGCCGATCGCGTCGAGTGAGAAGACGAGCATCGAGCGGTCGGAAAGCGTTTTCACCATCGGCTCGAGCAGCCGCCGGTCGCGTATCTGGCCCATGACCCGAATCAGATTCACCTTCAGGTCGCGATTTCCTGCGTTCAGTTGCCCGATCATGTATGGGATGTCGAGATGGCCGACCTTCGAAAGCGCCTCGATCGTTCCGCTCCTGACCTGCACGGACGGATCGACGAGCGATCGAACCAGCGGTGGGACGGCGTTGGGAGCTTTCGCCTGGCCGAGCGCCTCGACAATGCGTTTCCGCAGAAACCATTCCGGGTGCGATAGATGCTTGTCGAGCACGTCGACAGCTTCTTCCGTGCCGACGCGGCCAAGCCCCTTCACGCCATACAGACCCAGGCCAAGCGGATCCTTTTCGAGGGCGGCGACGAAGTGGGGAAACGCCTGGACGGTGCCGGTTTCTGCGAGAAACTTCAGGACCCAGCCCTGGCGGTCGGTTCCGAGGCGGTCATATTCCTTCAGCAGATCGGGGGAAAGCTGGTCGGCGACCGGAGCAAGCACCTTTTCGGCGGCAGCAAGCTTCACTTCATCGGGACAGGTCAGCAGAAGCTCCGTCAGTGCTTTATGCACGACAGGCGTTCCGAACGTCATCAGCGCCTTGATCGCGGCGATCGAGACGGGGATATGCTTCGCGGAGAGCGCCCGGATGAGCGGATCGACGGCCGGCTGGTGGCGCAATTCCGACAGGATCAGGGCGGCCCAGACGAACCGGTCTGGGCGCTTCTCATCGAGCTCGCCGGTAAGGGCTGCCGGGGCGACTTCCTTCAGAGGCCCCTTGAACAGGTCGGCGACGAGCGACTTCGCGACTGCATTCGAGCCGTCGAACGCCTGCAAAAGGATCGGAAGGGATTCGGCCATGTTCTGCCGGATCTGCGGCAGAACCCGCTCGGCGAACGTCTCGGGAGCGGCGTATGCCTTTTCGAGCAGCTCGGCGGTCGCCCGCCCGTTTGTCTGTGAACCAGCCATGGGTCAGTTCGTGACCTTGGGCGTGGCCTCGTATTTTTCGAGGGTGAACTGCTCGCAGCCGATATCCTTGCCGTTGGCCGTAAACTCAAACCGATAGGTGCCGGATTCGGGGAACTCGAAGTTTTCGAGCACGATCATCGAGCGCGCCGTCAGGCCAGGCTGGCCCTCGATGCTGGCGGCCAGAGGCTTCGGGAGCAGGGGCGCGCCGGACGGTTTGACGATGTTGATACCGACGTCCCACTTTCCGATCACTTCCTCCCATTCGATGAAGAGGCAAAGTTTGAGGAACTTGAAGGGGAAGCGCGTCACGAAGAGCTTCGAGGCAAGCACGCCCATCAGGCTCACCCGGCCGTTGACTTCCTGGCGGATATCCTCACAGATCAACACGCTTCTGTAGTTCAGCTCACTCATCGTTCATCATCCTTTGCAGACAAGTTGAAGGGCATCGCTTCGTGCCCCGTATGCTATCACACGCCCTGGAGATCCGCCATACTCAGGTATGAATCGTTTCACCGCAGAGCTTGTCGAACATGCGACGAGAGGCCGTTCGCGCCCCGACAGGCTCGGAGTGAACGGAATGACGAAACCAACCTTTCGTATATATGTCTCAACATGAACGGCGCCGCCCCTGCCATCTGGTAAATAGTAAGATATATTTGCTATCGAATTTGATAATCCCAGACACCAGGGCATCGGGGGTGCCGTTCAAGGAAACTCCAAATTGACACCCCAAAACAGGCCAATGTATCTTCGATCGAGAAATGAATTCTGGAGCATGTGCCGGGAGGCAATCCTGGGCGTTGCTCATCGGCGGTGAGACGGAAGTGGGTCATCGAACATGAACGGCAATCTCGATCCGATCATCAAACTCCTTCAATCCCACGATGAGAGCGATCAAAAACAGGGAATCGTCGATCTTCTTTCCAGCAAGGATCCCCTGGCGGCTGCCATCCTGAATAAACTGGCGGCTCAGCACCCCAGCGTCGAGATCAGATATTACGCGCGCCGCGCTCTCGATTCGCTCAACAGACGTGACGAGAAACCTCCGCACGAGCCCGCCGCCGATTTCTCGCTGAAGGAGCTTTTCGAGGCGGAGGATCCCAAGGCCCGCTTCGAGGGATTAAAGGCGGCTCTTCAGGCCGGAACCGAAGAAGCGCTTGCCCATATCCGCGAAGGGGTTGGAAAAGAGCCTGTCCCACAGCTTCAGGCAAGTTTCATCATTGCCTTGGGGCGCCTGGGATCGGCTGCAGACATTCCGATGCTGGCGAAATATCTGCAACACGGTGACGCCCGCATCCGGGCAAATGCCGTGGAAGCTCTTGCCACCATCGGCACCGAGGAAGCCTACACATTTCTGGTGCCGGTTCTCCAGGATGAGGACAACCGGGTTAAATCCAACGTTATCAAGGCTCTTCAAGCGTATGGCGGGGCGTCGGTTTTCGAACTCCTGAAAAGTATGGCCACGGAAAGCGCCGTATGGATGCGCGATTCCGCCCTTTATAGCCTGGCGCTTTTCAAAACCCCGCAGGCCCTCGGATTGGTGGGCCAGATTGCAGTGAACGATCCGCTCGAACGGATTCGAGCGAAGGCGTGGAAGTATCTCGAGGCTCTGGCTGGTGAAGGAAACGATTCGGCAAGAGCAATCCTGGCCAGGCTGAAATCCTCCCAGCCCCCCCCAACAGCTCCTGAACAAGACGTTCCTGGAAGGGAGCCGTCTCCCCCGGTCGCGGAGGCTCGGGAGGCATCCGATTCGATTGCGGCTCTTCTGGCCAGCCCCGAGGTTGAAAAACGGCACTGGGCGCTGTTGAAGATCGGTCAGAAGCCATCCGCGGAGGATACCGAAAACCTCCTCCGCGCGTTGGAACTCGAAACGGAGCCGTTGTTGACCGGCATCATCCTTGCCATCTTGAAGAACATCAAGGTTCCAGGAGCCTTTCAGGCAATCGTTCCCTTTCTCGGGTCCACGGATGACCGTGTCAGGGCGAATGCAGCAGAGGCTCTCGCGGAAATAGACTCCAGGCAGGCGTCGGAACATCTCATCGCCCTGCTCGAGGATCCCAACAATCGGGTCCGGGCAAATACGATTCTGGCGCTTTCCAAAGACGGAATCCTCGATCCACTGGAACCTACGGCCAATCTTGCCAGGGACAAGCGGGAATCCTACAGAAGAAGCGCCCTGTACGTGATTTCCTGCCTTCGCCTTCCGACGTTCATTCCTGTGATAGCAAAGCTTCTTGAAGATCCTGACGTTCGCGTCAGGATGCTCGCGTATGACGTCCTCCATGAATATGACAAGGCAGGCATCATCCAGGCCCGGGAGCTCCGCATCAGAGCCGATTCCAATATCAAGATGCAAAAGGAGCGGGATCGTTTTTTCGAAAACGAATTCGATCGGATGTTTTCCGGCCTTCTTCAATCCATCCGTTCAGATGAGCCGCTGAAACGAACGACGAACCAGATCCTGACGCCTCAGAAGGAAAAGACGGCATTTTGCCAGCTGGGAAAAAAAGCCGAAAGCAAAGGGGTCCTCCCTGCGGCTGTTCTGGAGGCGCTATCCAGAATCGATGCAGAAATAACACGATTGAAGGCTATTTCAGCGTCTCTGGTCACGAGTTCGAAAGCGAAAACGTCCGCAGGGAACGTGAAAGACGGCACCAGAGATATGAGCGAAAGCGAGCTTATCCGTGTTCAGCTTCGAAAGGCACTGGATCGCCGGGACGCTCTTCTCGCCGACGCCGGAGGGGCATTCGTCAAGGG
>JAGOCE010000461.1 GCA_017998915.1 Candidatus Ozemibacteraceae bacterium | reverse complement strand
TCTGGTGATGGACGACGAAAAAGCCATCCTCTCGGTCATGCAGGGGATTTTGCGGCATCTGGGATTCGAGTGCGTCTGTGTTTCCGAAGGAAACGAGGCTATCTCCGAATACCGCAAAGCCGCCGTCGCCGGATCGCCGTTCCGTCTCGCGATTCTCGATCTGACGATCCGGGGCGGCATGGGCGGGCTGGAAACCGCCGAAAAGCTGCATGCGCTCGAACCGGGGCTTCGCATCATGGTCGCGTCAGGCTATTCGAGTGATCCGGTCATGGCCGATCACACCGCCTATGGCTTTTGCCATGCCCTGAGCAAGCCGTTCACGCTGTCAGACGTCGAGAAAGCCCTCTCCGCAATTTTCGATGACGATTCGCCCAGAAAGGCTGCCTGATGAAACATCTCACGACCAGGGCCCTCCGCCTTCACGCTTCCAGGCCGGCCGGCAAGATCGAGATCGTTCCGTCGAAGCCCTGCGCCGACGGGAACGATCTCAGCCTTGCCTATACCCCGGGCGTTGCGGCGCCGTGTCTCGCGATTCGGGATGACCCTGATGCTTCCTGGCAGTATACGGGCCGCGGCAATCTGGTGGGCGTCATCACGAACGGAACAGCCGTCCTCGGTCTCGGAAATATCGGGGCTCTCGCCGGCAAACCCGTGATGGAAGGAAAGGCCCTGCTGTTCAAGCGCTTTGCAGGAATCGACGCCGTCGACCTCGAACTCGCCACGACCGATCCAACGGCGTTCTGCAACGCCGTCTCCCTGCTGGAACCAAGTTTCGGCGGCATCAACCTCGAAGACATCAAGGCGCCGGAGTGTTTCGAGATCGAGGAGCACCTGCGGACCGTCATGGGGATTCCCATCTTTCACGACGACCAGCACGGGACGGCCGTCGTTGTGGCCGCCGCCCTGCTGAACGCCCTGCATCTCACCGGCCGAAAGCCGGAGGAGGCGCGCGTGACGATCAGCGGCGCCGGGGCGGCCGGCATCGCCGTCGCCAGGCATCTGCTCAGGATCGGCATCAGGCGCCGTCACCTCACCCTCTGCGATATACACGGTATCGTATACAAAGGCCGCAGGGAGGGCATGCACCGATGGCTCGCCCCTCTGGCTTCGTCGCGGCCGGCGGGAACACTGGCAGACGCGCTGGATGGCGCCGACGTCTTCATCGGCGTTTCGGCGCCCCGCATCATGACTTCCGCGATGCTCCGGAAGATGCGTCCCGATCCGATCGTCTTCGCGCTCGCGAACCCGGTACCCGAGATCGAATACGAGGCGGCACGCGCGACAAGGCCTGACGCCGTCATCGCCACGGGCCGCAGCGACCTGCCGAACCAGGTGAACAACCTGCTCGGCTTCCCGTTCCTCTTCCGGGGCGCTCTCGACGTGCGCGCCTCGACGATCGACGACGCGATGAAACTCGCCGCAAGCGAGACGCTGGCGGCCCTCGCGCGACGCCCCGTCCCGGCTTCGGTTTTGAAGGCATACGGGGTGAAACGGCTCGCGTTCGGCCGGGACTACCTCCTTCCCAGGCCCTTCGATCCTCGTCTCCTGGAAATCGTTTCCTCGGCCGTCGCTGCCGCGGCAATGGAAAGCGGCGTGGCCCGGGCGCCGATCGCGGATTTCGACGCCTACCGCCGCCGTCTCCGTTCCCTCGCCCGCCAGCTCACCGCACGTTTCGCAGCGTGATCGAGGTTCCTTCCGTCGCCTGCGCTGGGCACTCCGAGAGACCGCCGAAATTCATCTGCCGTTTCCGTTGACGTCTGACACTAGAAAAGGTATAATCCACACCATCTTGGTCTATACCACAAGAGGGATCAGATGTACGGCGAGTTCGCGATAGACAAGGGCCGGGATCTGCCGGCATACCGCCAGCTGATAGAAAAAATCAGGCAGCTCATCAGGGAAAGGAAGCTCCTGGCGGGCGACAGACTGCCGCCCGAGCGCGAACTCGCCAGACATCTTGACCTCGCCCGCGGCACCATCAAGAAGGCCTACGAGGAGCTCGCCCGCGAGCGGCTTCTCACGATCACCCAGGGCCGCGGCACCTTCGTCGCCGGCCAGGCCGATCCCGCGACGCCTCCCCGCCAGGGGAAGGCTCAGACGTTGGTCCAGCGCTTCGTCGACGAGCTCGAATCCCTGCGGTACACCCCCGGGGAAATCGGCCGTCTCCTCGATGCTGAACTGGAACGCCGAGCGAAGCTCCGGTCGGCGTTTCCGATCGCAGCCGTCGACTGCAACCCCGAAGCCCTGTCGATCTTTGAGCAGCAGCTCGGCAGACTCGCCCATCTGAAACTCAGGACGTTCCTCCTGGACGACCTGCGCCGGGACGGGGATGCGGCGGCCCGCCTCGCTCCGTTCGCCCTGATCATCACGACCACGACGCATGCGGAAGAGCTCATCGATCTCGCTCCGGGCATCGCCGACCGTCTCCTTCCCGTCGCCGTCTCGCCGAGCCAGGAGACGCTCATGGGCCTGGCCGGCCTCGCCGGCTCCGGGAAAATCGCAGTGATCTGTCGCAGCAGCCGGTTTCACGAGATCATCCGGATCCATCTCAGGCGTATCGGCATCGCACCGGAACGCGTTCCGGCCATGCTCAACGCCCAGCCGGCCGCCCTCGCCCGGATCGCAGGCGCCGTCCAGGCAATCGTCCTCCCTCCCGGCCACGCCTTTCCGCTTTCCAGCCAGGTTTCGAAAACGCTGAACGAGTTCACCCGACGCGGCGGGAAGCTCGTGCGGTTCGAATACCAGATCGAGCGCGGCTCTCTCCTGCACATCGAGGAGAAGACCGCCGCCCTGCTCCAGCGTTCCGCCGCATAATCCCCAGGAGGTCCATCATGCAGCCCATCCCGGTCGTTCTCGGCGTCATCGGCTTCGACTGCCACTCCGTCGGCAACAAGATCCTCGACGCGTTCTTCACGCAGGCGGGATTCAAGGTCACCAATCTCGGCGTCATGGTCAGCCAGGAGGAGTTCATCAGCGCGGCGATCGAGACCGACGCGAAGGCGATCCTCGTCAGTTCGCTCTACGGCCACGGCGAGATCGACTGCGCCGGCTTGAAAGAAAAGTGCATCGAAAAAGGACTGGACCACATCAAACTGTATGTGGGAGGCAACCTGGTCGTCGGGAAAACGCCCTTCGATACGGTCGAAAAAAAGTTCATCGCCATGGGCTACGAC
>JAGOCE010000460.1 GCA_017998915.1 Candidatus Ozemibacteraceae bacterium | reverse complement strand
GTACACGAAGGGAACCGGGTATCGTATAGACGGAGGTATGAAACTCGTCTACCTCGAGAATGGAGCCGAGGTGCGAAAGGAGCTTTCCGGCGAATCCTGGACGCTGTCGTTCGCCGCAAGGAAGGGCGACGTCCTGCCGTTCCTGAAGGAATATGCCCGGAAGATCGGGGCGGAGATATTTTCGACGGGATTCGACGACGGATTCATTTTCCGGGTCATCAAAGACGGCTCGGCCTGGTGGTGCGGTGTCAACGCCAAAACCTGGAATCGCGTCGATCTTTCCGTGCTCCGGCAGAAGATCCTGCCTCTCAACGAGAAACTGAAGATCACGAAGGACATGTACGGCCGCGACGGCGGCTTCCGCTTTCTCGTCGATGTTCCGGGCCGCAGATTTCTGCTCGTGCGATGCAGTGTGTCCAATGGCTCCATCAGGCTGCGGGCGAACAACGATATCTCGAACCGGGATGGCATGATTCTCATCAGATACATGAAATACCTGAACTCGGCGAATTACGTCGAATCGACACTGTACGATTTTCCGCAGGACCCCGGCCTGTATGAGTTCAGCCTGGACAGGATGGGCAACCAGCTCCCCGATGAAGTCACTCTGGAGCTGATTGAGACCCAGCACGAGCTGCCGGGATACAAGAGCGGAGGCATGGGAACGCTCGTCGTGAAGAATGTTCCGGCCGGAAAAGTGTACGTCACGCCCCAGAGCTTCGTCGACATCCGCCAGGGGAACAAGAATCTCGCCGGGGGGGTGACGCGCGACGGCGGCGCGGCGTGCGGAACCGACGTCACGTTCCGGCTGCCGGCCGGATATTACACGGTGGTGAGCGAGCTGAGCAGAGATTTTCTCGAAGCAAAAACCCAGCTCGTGCCGGTTTCGGCCGGAGAACGGACGACCGTTCGACTTCCCGAGAGCTGGAGCATCGCCAACCGTGCCCTGCTGGCAAGTGGCGACGACCGGGAACTGACCGGTGAAATCACGATCAATGAGAAGAAAGACCTTGTCCAGACGGCTGAGGTCGCCGTGTCGGTCAGCGATCCGAAGGAGCGCGACGTCTTCCCGACGAAGGAGAACACCGTTATCACCGAGAGCGGTGCGAAAACCGAGATCTTGGAGATCCGCCGGGAGATCGCTCCGTGCAGTATAGCATTAGCTATTGATTCATCGGGCTCCATGAAGAAGGATATGAAGGCGACGCTCGAGGCCGCAAAAACATTTCTTCAGTCGCTTCCCGAGAGCAGTTTCGTCCAGATCATCGATTTCGACGGGAAGGTGCGCGAACTGAAGGGCACGACCGCGAAGGAAGCCGTGAAGAACCTTTCCTCGATCAAGGCCGAGGGCTCGACGAAGCTCTACGACGCGACCGTCAGGGGCGTCGAGCTGGTGACGGGAAAGCCGCGGCCCGCGGTCGTGGTCTTCACCGATGGCGTGGATTCCCGCGAGGATAAGCGCGGCTCGGGCAGCACGAACACCCGGGAACAGGCGGTGAAGAAGGTTCTCGAGGCGAAGATACCGGTGTATACGATCGGGTTCGGCAAGCGGCTCAACGCCGACCAGACGCTCGCCAGCGTCGACGGGGCGCCGGACATCGGTTGTCTGACCGAGTTCGCGGCGACCTCGAACGGGCAGTACTACCCGGCGAAAGACCCGGAGGCCCTGCGGGGGGTCTTCGCCGCGATCGGCTCGAGGCTCGGAAACAATTTCGTCATCACCTACCGGCGCCCGACCGAGAACAACGTCGGCATCACCCCCGTCGTTTCGATGGTCATCGACAATTCCGGCTCGATGAACAGCGATCCGAAAACGTCGAAGGACGGCGATTTCCGGATGGAAAAGACGAAGGGGCTCCTGCGCGACTTCGTCGTCCAACTACCGGATGCGGCGGTGATGCAGTTCACGACGTTCCAGGGCGGGGGAGCCATGCGGGTGGACGTGAACCGCCGGCAGGTGTCGACCACGAACAAAGCAAATATCGTGAAAGCTATTGGCGAAATGAACCCCGTCGACGGAACGCCGATCGTCGAGGCGCTGACCTCCGCGTTCGAGAACATCGTTCCGATTCCCAGCCAGAAGAAAGTCATCGTTTTCCACACCGACAGCGGCCTGGAACTGCAGCCGTCACAGGTGCCTGAATATCGGAAGATTCTCGCCAGGATCAAAGACAAAGGCATCTTCGTGCTCTGGATCGGCATGGGCATCTCCACGCCCGAAAAAGAGAAGGTGTTCGCGGAAGCGGCAGAAGCGACGAATGGCGAGTACGTCATCAGCGAATCTGCCGACGAGATCGGGAAGAAGCTGACCGCCTTGCTCGAGCGGCTCCAGCAACCCTCCGCGGCAACGTTCGTCCCGCTCACGGTCGAGATATCATACCGGACGGCACAGGGGGAGACGCTCACCTATAAGGCCCAGGACCAGGCGGAGTTCAGCCCACCCGCGAAGATGGGCACGCCCCGGGAACCGGACGTCGTCGCCGTCGAAACCGGCGGCAAGGTCTCCCGGCAAGAGGACGCGACCGCGAACAACGCCGGCGGCGGCGTGCCCGCGAGCATCGACAACGTCGTGTGCGCCGTTTCCGAGATCGGCAAAACCATGTCGAACAAGGCGATGGAGATGACTGTCAAGCGCGCTGCCTACCTGGAGAAGATAATGGGACTCGATGCGAGAAGAAGCGGTTTTCAGTTCGTCGCTTTCGACCTGGAGCTGAAAAATCGCACCGAGAAAAACATCCCGTATGAGATTCCGAGCATCTTCAAGCACTTCTATCTCGGCCTGGACGGCAAGGGGCTCTATCCCGCGTCCAAGGCCACGTGGCTCGTGGAAAAGCCCGTCACCAGGCACGGAGTCCCATCGATCAGCATTCCTGCGGGAAGCGCCGTCGCGGGCACGCTGGTTTTCCTCGTTCCCGCCCGCAACGAAGGATTTACCATCCAGTCCCTGCATTTCTACGATACCGAGTATGGCCATATCCAGATGCCGATTTCCGGGGAGATGCCGCACCGCTGGCTCGACCTGGCACAACTGCCGACGAACAAGCCGACCAGTCTGTCTGACGGGTTCTCGCTCGAGGTGACCGCGACGGGGCTCGAAACCGCCATCGATCGATACAAGGCCGGCGAGTGTGCCCGTTTCCGGGTGATCGAAGCCGAGTTCCGCTCCCAGGTGCAGGCCCTTCTGAAC
>JAGOCE010000459.1 GCA_017998915.1 Candidatus Ozemibacteraceae bacterium | reverse complement strand
GAATGAAGGTCGCAGGATGATGGATGGCCTGGTTCAGGGAGACCGAGAATTTTCCGAGCCACCCCAGGCCGAACGCCATCATCAATCCGCTGGCCCCCATCAACACCACGGCGGCCCGTTCCCTCGTCGGGCGGCATGCCGCGTAGAGGCCCAGAATAAGGGGAACGACGCCGAAGTAGCAGAAGAGGCTCCAGGCGACGTCCGATTCGACGGGAAAAGAGCTGATGCGGCCGTCGGCATGAACGAATTCGTAAGGGGCAATCCCGCGTGGCATCAGGAAAAACGACAGGTGCCACGGTTCGAACCCGGTGACGGGGGACATCCTGTCGCCCGTCAGGCCATGGGGCTTCGCATCTCCGGACAATGCGAAGTAGCCCATCCAGCAGGGCGCCGTCACGACCGGCAGCAGCAGCGCCAGCAGCAGGAATCTGCGACGTTTCGGCCGTGGGGCGAGAAGTATTCCGGCCCCGGCAATGATCGGGGTCATCACCCAGAGATAGGCATACCCTGAATACATCATCATCGACAGGCAGAGCAGCCACCAGCCGGACGCACCGGTCGTCGCCGCGAGCAGACTCCACGGAACCCAGGCGGCTCCGGCCAGGGTCGGAAGCCACTCGATCTGAACGAGATTGCACTGGGCCGAGACTCCTACGATGCCCGCACAGATGGAACCTGCCGCATTCACCCCTCGGAACCACGCCAGCAGGGCGAAGCCCATTCCCAGGAAAAGGAGGTGGGCAAACTGTTGCAGCTTGAACGCAGCTTCCTCCGGGAGAGGGGCGAAAGCCCAGGCCGGCGGATACATCGCCTGGGTCTGCGGATCGGCCAGGAACGGCATTCCGCAGCCCCGGCGGGGATGCAACCAGGGGATGAACCCTTCACGGAGCGATTCTCCGAGATACTGCAGGTTCGGAAGCCCCATCAGATTCGAATCGCGGAAGATGACACGCGCATCGGGGCGCCACAATTCACGGCCGATCAGACCGATCCAGAGGCCGATCACCAGAAGGGAAACGATGCAGAATGCCCAGGCGGACTGTCGGTTGCCAAGCAAGGCGGAGCGCTCTGCCTCTTGTTGGAGAGTCGGCATTATATCAATTATGTTATATTATTTCCCGTGATGGCGTTCCACGGGTGCTTCCAGATACCGGCGCATGCACCGGTTCTTGAGGGCATTCGTTGGTGCGTCCTGCACCCCGCCTTTTTTGAATGGGATGTCCAGAATCATCCGTGGCGTGCGGAGGGGGGTCAGGATCTCGATATGCCGCGATCCGCCACGCTGTTTCGAGATCACGAGCAGATGCCTGTCGGCAAGTCTTTCGAGGATCTCTTCGACGATCCGGCCCGGATAGCCGGTGCGCTCCGAGAGATCGTCGGGATCGAGAGGAATGCGCCGGTCCTCTTCGTCTTCCTTCTCGAAATCGATTTCGACCAGTTTTTTCAGCAGAGGCCAGGCTTCAGGACCGATCTCGTCGTTGAGCTGTTTCGGAAGCCCTGAGTACTCGAGCCATTTCGGCGACTTGATGCACATTTTCGGGCCATCGGAAACGGCAGCGGAGGCGGGCCGCGAAGGCCGGAGCATGTTCGACAGCTCCGCCTGGCTGATGCGCCAGTCACTCCCCACCTTCACCCCGTTCACACGCCCGCCGCGAAGCCAGCGTCGAAGCACTTCCGGATTGACATGGAGAATGTCGGAAGCCTCCTTGAGAGTCAACAGCTTCTGCGGGTCGCCCATGACCGCCTCCCTGACAATGCGAGTATGTCCGGATTCTACCACATTTCCAGCCTGCGTCCATGATTTCGTTGGGCCCGACAGGCATTCATATGATAGATCATGATATCACTAAGTAGCTGACACGAACCTTGACATTACTACTTTACGGCACCTATCATGGAAGAAGCAGACATGCAAGGTTCGAGGAACGTCGGTTCGGAAGACATGGCGAGACCAAAATCACTTCTGGCGGGAGAAGCACCATGAAGCGCGTGCTCGATGCGGTGAAAGCGACCATTCCGGCGGCACGGTTCGACGTGAAGGTCAGGAAGGTCGCGATATACGCATTCATGACCATCGTGCGAACCGATCAGCAGGGCATGAGCATGACGCTTCTCGACGACCGGATCTACAGGGGCAACAGCCACGCACCGGTCCGCCACATGGGATCGGTGGAGCGGCTTTCGCTTGCCGAGCTGATTTCCTGGACCGACTCGGTCATGCCGCTGGAGCGGTCGGTCGGCATGGCGGCTCTCAACGCCGCGCTTCTGCCCCCGACACAGCCCTGCGTTGACGGCAATGCGCTCGAACTGGCGGCGGAGCTGGCCCGCGGCAAACGCGCGGTCGTTGTCGGCCACTTCCCGTCGATGGAACCCATCAGGGAGGCGGCATCGGCCTTTCACGTTCTCGAGAAGCGGCCCATGCCCGGTGACCTGCCGGCCGAAGCCGCTCCGCAGGTGATCCCCGACGCCGATGTCGTGGCGATGACCGGCGTCACCTGCCTGAACGACACGGTTGACGGTCTCCTACGGCTCAAAAAACCCGGCTCCATCTGGATCATGCTCGGGCCCACCGTTCCGCTCAGCCCGGCGTTGTTCGAGTTCGGCGTGGACATCATCGGCGGCGCCTGGTCCGACGAACCGGATACCGTCGAGGCGATGGTGTCACAGGGGGGAACCGCCCGGCGCATTCCGGGCCTGAGGCCGGTGCTCATGCCGCGCGAGATGAGCCTCGTCGGCGACCGCCCCGCGCTTTCTCCCCCGCCGCCCATCCCAAGCTGACTGCATTATATATCGTTTTCTATGTTTCATATTGGAAGAGATCACCCAATCAGCACGGAAATTAGCACCCGGCAGCAAGATGGAATCGCTCATCGGCCCCTTGGCAGAGTCGTTCCGGAGAAAACGTAATGATGGACGCGATCATGCAGTTCCTGCGCAACGGCGGCCCCGTCATGATTCCCCTCACACTTGTCGGGATCGTGATCGGATTCATCGGTATTTCGCGCATCGCCTGGATATTCCGCTGGCAGTATACGGCGGACCGGTTCGCCTGTACCGGTGCGCCCTACTGGGTCGAGCGGGCGCTCCGGATGGCCAAGCAGCGGCAAGGTCTGCCCGGCATCGGCCTGACCGAGTCGATCGAGCTCGTGCTCGCCCGCCTGGAAGACTGCCTCACCAGGCGCGTACCCACCCTGCGCTTTCTCGCCCAGA